>JAENWJ010000006.1 GCA_016649995.1 Peptostreptococcaceae bacterium | reverse complement strand
CGGTATATTTCTGTTGCACTATCCTTAAAGTTGCCTCCACTGGGGGTTACCCAGCACCCTGCTCTGCGGAGCTCGGACTTTACTCATATTTTCATATGCGACCGTCTGACTTACTCATTCGAATGCTAATGATATCATAAAGACGTATTTCTGTCAAAATACTCATTTAAAAAATTTGAACGGGTTAATATCTTCTTCTGATACCAGTATGTCTGATTTTTGCATAATGATTCCTATTTCTTCAACAAGCATTTCCCTGAAAGCGTACTTAAATATGTTTTCACTTTCATAATGGCCTATGTCGACAAGGACCATATTATTCATCCTTGCAAACTGCGCATCATGATATTTTATATCCCCCGTCAAAAAACAGTCCACACCTTTTCTATAAGCCTCTCTTATCAAATCCGATCCGCTTCCGGTACAAAGCCCGACTTTATCAATTATTCTATTTTCATCACCTGTATATCTCAATGCCTCAGCAGAAAGAATACTTTTCAAATTTTTGAGAAGTATTTTCAATGACATTGGATTATCAAGCCTTCCAACCCTTCCGTTTCCAGCCTTTTTCTGAAGGTTGGCAAGAGGTATTATATCGTAGGCCATTTCTTCGTATGGGTGCACCTCTTTTATGGCCTTCACCATAGATTCAAGCTTAGATAAAGGTAAAATAGTCTCTAGCCGCATTTCCTCAACTGTTTCCAGCTTACCTATTTCTCCAACGAATGGATTTGAACCAACGAGGGGTTTGAACGAACCCGTACCCTTTACTGCGAATGTGCAATGGCTGTAGAGACCAATGCCGCCTCCGCCCATTTCGCCCATTCTATTTCTGATTGCTTGAACATATCCAGATGGAGCAAAAACGACCAATTTGATATAGGTCTTTTCCAATGGTAAAAGAGCTTCTGTTTCTCTTAGTCCAATAAGTTTGGAAAGATAATCGTTTGTTCCTCCCTCATAGTTATCGCAATTGGTGTGAATGGTAAAAACTGAAATATCGTGTTTTATGCACTCGATTATCATGCTGTCTTCAACTGTCTGTGTGCTCAATTTTTTGATCGATTTGAAAATAATCGGGTGATGGGTTATTACAATGTCCACGCCAAGCCCAAGAGCTTCGCTCAATACTTCCGGCGTGAGTTCGAGCGCTACTAGAATACGCTCATATTCATTTTTTCCAACATCTATTATAAATCCTGTATTATCCCAATCCTCTGCGTATTCTTCAGGAAATTTTCTCTGCAGCAAATCTAAAAGATCTTTCCTTTTCATATTTTTTCCAAAACCTCCTTAAGTTTCTCTATTCGATCAATTATTTCATGGGCTTTCTTATACATCAGCTCTGATTCCGCAGCGTTTTGCGTTATATTATCCAAGATTATTTCGTATTTCCTTATTTTGTGGCTTACAAATGCCTTTAGCAAGGGGTCCTTTTCCTCAAGCAGTTTAGATCCTATTTCATCATATACCAGATTATCACAAGGTTCTACTCCCATTTCGACCAGCAGAATTTCATAAAACTTCTTCTTGTCCCTTGCGAGTCTTTCCGATATGATTCTGAAACCATTCCCTTTAAGCCATGTTCTCAATTCCGATTGCGCCACCATGGGCTGGAGAATTAGTTTGGTATTTTCTCTTGATATCAATGCCTCTCCCGAAATAAGAATATCCCTTATTAAGAGCCCCCCCATCCCGGCAATGATGATCTTGTCGATCTTTTCGCCAATTACAGGTGCCAATCCATTTCCGAGCCTTAGCACTATTATTTCCTCAAAGCCCTGCGTTTTTACTATCCCTTTTGCATTGTTCAAAGGACCTTTGTTTACATCAGTCGCAAAGACTTTTGAACTTATACCGTTTTCTGCCAAATATATCGGTATATATCCATGGTCCGTTCCTATATCGGCAACAGATTCACCTTTTTTTACATATTCAGCTATTGCCTGCAGCCTTGGGTCCAATTTCAATTGAAATCCTCCTCAAAAATAAAGATTCGCATATGCGAATCTTTATTCCAGATAATCTTTAAGTTTCTTGCTTCGGCTTGGGTGTTTAAGCTTTCTTAATGCCTTTGCCTCAATCTGACGGATTCGTTCTCTTGTCACATCAAATTTTTTGCCTACTTCCTCAAGTGTTCTCGCTCTTCCGTCTTCAAGACCAAATCGCAGTTTCAAAACCTTTTGCTCACGCGGTGTCAATGTGTCAAGAACTTCTATCAGCTGTTCCTTAAGCATCGAAAAAGCAGCAGCCTCAGCAGGTGCAGGCGCATCAATATCGGGTATGAAATCCCCAAGATGACTATCTTCTTCTTCCCCTATAGGTGTTTCGAGCGATACAGGTTCCTGTGCTATCTTAAGTATTTCTCTTACTTTTTCTACCGGCATATCCATTTCTTCGGCAATCTCCTCGGGCTTCGGCTCCCTGCCAAGTTCCTGAAGCAACTGCCTAGATACACGAATAAGCTTGTTAATTGTTTCAACCATATGAACAGGTATTCTTATTGTTCTCGCCTGATCTGCAATCGCTCTAGTGATTGCCTGCCTAATCCACCAGGTAGCGTAAGTGCTAAATTTATAGCCTTTTCGCCAATCGAATTTTTCTACTGCCTTAATGAGCCCCAAATTTCCTTCCTGGATTAAATCAAGGAAAAGCATACCTCTTCCAACATACCTCTTGGCTATGCTCACAACAAGCCTTAGATTAGCTTCACACAGCTTTCTTCTAGATTCTTCGTCTCCTGCTTCCATTCCCTGCGCCAACTCTATTTCCTCGGTCGCAGTCAAAAGGGGCACCTTCCCTATTTCTTTCAAATACATTCTAACCGGATCGTCTATGTTTACGCCCTTAGGTACTGCGATTTCCTTCTCTTTTACCTCTTTATGACTTATTTCTTCATCGTCGGCCAAACCGATTATCTCGTCTTTGTCACCTAGGATTTCAACTCCTGCAGAAGTTAAAGAGTCATAAATCTCTTCTATTTCATCTTTGTCCAAGTCTATTTCCTCAAATGCTTCGGCAATCTCAGAATATGTCAACGTACCTTTTTTCTTTCCCTTTTGCACAAGCAACGAAATATTTTCATCATTTTTTTTCTTTTCTTTTGGACTTTTAATTTGACTCCCCTCCCTTCTTTTGCCCCGGTGGCAACAAATCAGATTCTTTCAATGCATCCATCCGGCTTCTCAAATTTCTGTAACGATTCAGTTCGTTATATAGTTCTTTAATCCTTATCAAATCTCCTTCTTTTTCAAGCTTATTTTTATCAAATCCCTTCAGTTCATTCTCTATCCTGCTCATACGCATCGAAACCAGGCATCCGTAAAGAATCTCGCGAGTATTTTTCTCCGAAATTATCGAATCAGTATCTATTGCAAAGATTTTCGTTAGCTCCTCAATGCTTTCGATATCTAGATCATTAGTCATGTCTTCTCTGCTTATAATGTCATGTGTATCATAACTACGGCATAGCGCCCTATACAGATCTCTATGCGTATCCAACGCGAAATCCGAATCTTCTATTATTCTTTCAACGCCTCGAAGCACTTCTTTTCCTGTCATAAGCAGCCCTAGAAAAATACGTTCAGTTTCATATTTCTTGTCGCTGTCGACCTTGTACACTCGGTTCGATTCACTCGCCCTTTTTTTCTTCCCCCCCGAATTCCGCTTCATAGCTTTTTCAAGAAGCCCCCCTATTTCAGGCTCTTCGTTTTTTATTTTTTTTAGATAAACTTCTTTCTGCAAAAGGTCTGGAACCGTATCAAATAGCGCTTTAAGCTCTTCCATATATTCAATTCGTTCCTGAGGAGAAGTCATTTCAAACCTTTTTCTCAGCAAAAATATCCTATAATCTAGAGCAGGCAATGCATATTTAATTTCATCGAGATACGCATCTATTCCATTTTTTTTGACATACTCATCCGGATCCTTCGCACCTTCCAAATGAATCACTTTTATCTTGCAAAGAGTTTTTTCCAGTATCCCCACGGCTTTTTCCGTTGCATTTTCTCCAGCCGAATCAGAATCGTACGACAAAATTAATTCCTTGCCATAGCGCTTAAGCAAATTCGCATGGTCTTCCGTTAGAGCCGTTCCCAAAGATGCTACCGCATTCTGTATTCCTCTCGAGTGCAAAGCTATTACATCCATGTATCCTTCCACAATCACGATTTTTTTTTCATTTCCTGTAAATCGTTTAGCAAAATTCAATCCAAACAGCAAACCCCTTTTATTGAAAAGTTCGGTCTCGGGCGAATTCAAATACTTTGGTAGACTGTCATCGAGCACACGTCCTCCAAATCCCACAACGCGGCCCCGTATATCGAATATGGGAAACATGATTCTATTTCTGAAACGATCATAATAACCGGAGCTTTTTTCTCTTTTAATAATCAAGCCGCATCTTTCCAAATCCCGAAGCGAATAGCCCTTGTTTTGATTAAGATATTTTATCGCTCCATCCCAGCTTTCGGTTGCAAATCCCAATCCAAAATTTTTGACGGTTTTTGCTTTTATTTCCCTTTTTTTGAGATAACCTAGCGCTTCCGCGCTTTTTTTAAGGTTGCTATAGTAGTAAATTGCAGCTTCCCTCATTAATTCATACAATACGGTTTTGTCCATTACAACCTTAGTATTATCATGTTTCTTCAGATAATCCTCTAGCCGAATCCCGTTTTGCTCTGCTATATACTCGAGGGCATCTACAAAATCAAGTTTTTCCATGTTCATTACGAATTCTATTACATCTCCTGAAGCTCCGCAACCAAAGCAATGATATCTTTGCCTATCCTCCGACACTATAAAAGAAGGCGTTTTTTCATTATGGAAAGGGCATAGTCCTTTATGATTTTTGCCTGTCTTTTTCAGTTTTATATATTGAGAAACCACGGCTACAATGTCAGACCTGTTTCCCACTTCTTCAATTAAAGCGTCCGTGTAGGACCTATGCATCTTAATCCACCCCGCAAATTTGACGAATTACTTTATTTCTGCAAATTTTTCTATTTCCCTGCTTTTACTTAAATAGTCGGAATCTTAAATTTTTACACCCAATATTCCGGAATATATATGTCCTTGAACTTCTTGATAGCATATCTATCTGACATTCCGGCAATATAGTCTTTAACGCCCTCTAAATGACCACTTTCTCTTCTGATATTTTCCGGCAGTTCTTCTTGATGAACAGTAAAATAGTCGTAAAGCTGTTCGATTATTCTTTGTGCCTTTACCTCTTCACCTTTTGCTTTCGGATTCAAGTATATATGTTCAAACATGAAATCCCTCAATTTATTCGTATGATAAGCGACTTGTTCGCTCATTCTAATATATTCCCTATTCATACTGTTTTCTATCACATCTACCACCATTGTATTTATGCGTTCCCCATGGCTTTCTCCCAGACAATCCAAGCATCCCTTTGGGATTTGTGTTATTTCAAGCATTCCAGCCCTCGTTGCGTCATCAATATCATGGTTTATATATGCAATCCTGTCGCTCAGACGAACGATGTCACCCTCCAATGTTTTGCATTCCTGCTTTCCATTGTGATGGAGAATTCCATCCCTTACTTCATCTGTTAAATTTAACCCAAAACCTTCATATCTACCCTCTTCAAGCAAATCCACGACCCTTAGACTTTGCTCATTGTGAATAAACCCGCCCGGATAAATTTGGTTCAAAACCGTTTCTCCGCAATGACCGAACGGTGTATGCCCCAAATCATGCGCCATTGCAATAGCCTCCGTTAGGTCCTCATTCAATCTAAGAGCCCTTGCTATAGTTCTTGAAATCTGTGCCACTTCCAAGGTATGCGTCATACGCGTCCTGTAGTGGTCTCCTTCAGGCGAAAGAAAAACTTGTGTTTTATGTTTAAGCCTTCTAAATGATTTTGAATGTATAACCCTATCCCGGTCTCTCTGAAAATCGGTTCTGATATCGCAAGGGATTTCCTCTTTCCTTCTCCCAAGAGTTCGAGATGAAAGACAAGCTTTATCAGAAAGCCATTCTTTTTCCCTTTGTTCATATTCCAGTCTTGGTTTCATCTCTCGGCCTCCATTCCGCTTTTATTGGTATATATATATATATACAACAATAAAACGAAAAACCCTTTAAAAAGAACGTATCGGCTCTTTTTAAAGGGTTTTTCGTATCTCTATTCTGCTAGCTCTTTACCTATTCCTTATAACTGCCTGGGCAGCTGCCAATCGTGCAATCGGCACTCTATACGGTGAACATGATACATAATCAAGCCCTATCCTATAACAAAAGTCTATGGAATCAGGTTCTCCACCATGCTCTCCGCAAATACCAAGTTTAATACCCGGCCTAGTTTTTCTTCCTAGCTCGATTGCAATGGTCATCAATTTCCCTATTCCCTTTTGATCGAGCTTTGCGAACGGGTCGCATTCGAATATGTTCTTTTGAACATATTCATTGATAAACTTGCCGGCATCGTCTCTGGAAAATCCGAATCCCATTTGCGTCAGATCATTTGTTCCAAATGAGAAAAATTCGGCATATTTCGCTATTTCATCAGCCGTCACGGCAGCTCGCGGAACTTCGATCATTGTTCCTATCATATATTCCAAAGATGCTCCCGTTTCCGCAAGAACTTTATCTATTGTTCGGATTACCAATTCACGGTTGTACTTTATTTCATTTTCATGTCCAACCAATGGAATCATAATCTCCGGTTTTATGTTTAAACCGGTCTGGGCTTTTACATTAATTGCCGCCTTCGCAATAGCCTCAACTTGCATTTCATAGATTTCCGGATATGTTATTGAAAGCCTGCAACCTCTATGTCCCAGCATAGGATTAATTTCTTTTAGACTTGCCACTTTTTCCTTTAATCGTTCAAATTCAACGCCTATTTTTGCTGAAAGATCTCTTATTTCCTCTTCATCTTTTGGAAGGAACTCATGAAGAGGCGGGTCAAGCAGTCTTATTGTTACAGGACGCTCCATCATGGCTTTGAAAATGCCTTCAAAATCTTCCATTTGGAAAGGCAGAAGATGTGCTAAGGCTTTCTTTCGCTGCAAAACGTCGTCAGCAACAATCATTTGCCTGACATAATTGATTCTCTTTTCATCAAAGAACATATGCTCGGTCCTGCACAATCCAATACCCTCTGCACCAAATTCCACCGCGGCTTGCGCATCCTTCGGTGTATCTGCATTCGTCCTTATTCCAAGGCTTCTGACTTCATCAGCCAATTCCATTATCTTTGCAAAGCTGCCGCTCAGATGCGCCTTGCTTGTTTTTATGACTCCCTCGTAAACATCGCCCGTTTTTCCATTCAAAGAAATATAGTCGCCTTCCTTGAATACTTTTTCTCCAACAGTAAATATTCGGTTTTTCTCATCTACATTGATTTCTCCGCAACCTGCAATGCAACACTTGCCCATTCCCCTTGCAACAACTGCAGCATGGGATGTCATTCCGCCTCTTGAAGTCAGCACGCCCTCGGCGACAGCCATGCCTTCAATGTCTTCCGGAGATGTTTCCATCCTTACAAGTATTCCTTTGCTGCCATTTGCTATGGCTTTAACAACCGCCTCAGCAGTGAAATAGACCTTTCCGGAAGCCGCTCCAGGTGACGCCGGCAACCCTTTTGCTATCGATTTGCATTCCGCCAATTCCTTTTCGTCAAAGGTCGGATGCAACAATTGATCAATTTGTTCCGGTTTAATTCTAAGCAAGGCTTCTTCTTTTTCTATAAGGCCCTCGTTTACCATATCAACGGCAATGTTTACCGCAGCAAAAGCTGTTCTCTTTCCAGTACGTGTCTGAAGCAGGAATAATTTTCCTTTTTCTATTGTGAATTCTATGTCCTGTGTCTCTCTATAATGGTTTTCAAGTTTTTTCGCTATGTCAATGAACTCGCTGTACACACTAGGCATTACATCCTTAAGCTCGTCGATTGACTTGGGCGTTCTTATTCCTGCAACCACATCTTCCCCTTGAGCATTCATCAAAAATTCGCCAAAAACCTTATTTTCACCCGTTGAAGGATTCCTTGTAAATGCAACACCCGTGCCTGAATCTTCCCCCATATTTCCGAATACCATGGATTGTACATTTACTGCCGTACCATAATGATTTGGAATATTGTTTATTCTTCTGTAGGTAATCGCCCTTTTATTGTTCCATGAATCAAAAACAGCCTCAACAGCTTTTAACAATTGTTCTTTCGGCTCTTGAGAAAAATCTTCACCTGTCTCTTTTTTTACTATTGCTTTGTATTTATTTATTATTTTCTTAAGGTCTTCAACTGTCAGCTCAGTATCGTTTGAATATCCGCGTTCTTCTTTTGCATTGTCCAAAACTGCATCGAACTTATACTTATGTATGCTTAATACAACATCGGAAAACATCTGTATGAATCTTCTATAGCTGTCATAAGCAAATCGCTCGTTATCCGTAAGCTTGGCCAAGCCATCGACCGCAATATCGTTCAAACCAAGGTTCAATACCGTATCCATCATCCCCGGCATAGAAACAACCGCTCCGGAACGTACGGATACCAGCAAGGGATTGGAATTATCTCCAAAATTCTTTCCTGTCATGCATTCCAACTTGCCAATCTTATCGAAAATTTCCTGTTTTATTGAGTCTTTTAGTTTCTTGCCTTCTTCATAATAATTGTTGCATGCTTCCGTTGTGATAGTAAAACCTTCGGGCACTGGCAACCCTATGTTTTTCATTTCCGCCAGATTTGCGCCTTTTCCCCCCAAAAGGCTTTTCAGATCTTTGTTTCCTTCACTGAAAAGATATACAAATTCGCTCACTGTATTGCCCTCCCCTTTTAATAAATATTGGTTTCCTTCATTATTTGAATAATAGTATTTGCACTTTCTTCAATTGCTTTATTCGAAACATCGATGAAAGGGCATCCTATTTTTCTCATTAATTTCTCGGCATATTCCAATTCTTCCATTATTCTGTTCATGTCTGCATAAACCGCACTATTGCTAAGTCCCATGCTTTTAAGCCTTTCCAATCGTATTGCATTGAGTTTTTCGGGATCTGTAATCAATCCAATGATACGCTTTGAAGATATCTCAAACAATTCATCCGGAACAGGAACTTCAGGAACCAACGGTATGTTTGCAACCCTTATGTTCTTGTGAGCCAGATACATGCTTAGCGGAGTCTTTGATGTCCTGGATACGCCAATAAGAACAATATCAGCTTTCTTAATACCTCGAGGATCTTTCCCGTCGTCATACTTTACCGCAAATTCAATTGCTTCCACCTTTTTAAAATACTTGTCATCAAGCCTTCTTATCGTACCGGGCTGATTCAAAGGCTCAGTGCCTATGGCTCTTTTGAATGTACCAATCATCGGACTAAGTATATCGTTGTATACTACCCCCCGGGACTCGCACTCTTCAACCATAAGGTTCCTCAGTTCAGGTACGACTATTGTAAAAGCAACAACTGCATTCTGCTCATCTGCTTCGTCTATCAAATTATAAATTTTATCTTCAGTATCGGTGAAGGCGTATCTCTTGAGTACATAATCATTTCCTTTGAATTGACCCAATACTGCTCTGACGACCTGTTCAGCTGTTTCTCCAATGGAATCCGAAACTATGAAAATAACAATCTGATTATGCATCATAAAGCCCTCCAAATTCTTTTGTTCCCAATTCTACGAAAAATTTGGTTATATTTGTTTTAGATATTCTGCCCACTACTTTATAGACTTCTGCATTGTCAATTATGAGTCTCTCAACAACCGGCAAACTGTCTATTTCACAACTTATCAATTTTTGTGCTGCTTCATATATTGATTCGTTAGAAAATGCTATTATAAGATTGGGCATTCTGGTCATTACTACATTGACCGGAATTTTTCTTATATCGTTGCCGCCTATTGCCGTCTTCAAGAAATCCTTTCTTGAAACAACTCCGCTCAAATATCCCTTCGAAGTCACATATATAGTACCCACATCTTTCATGAACATGAAAACGATGGCATCGTATACCATTGTTTTTTCATCCACCACAACCGGGATTGACTTTAGGTCGTTCACTTTAACATTTCGTATGTGGTTGGCTATGACCTTGTCTTCCTGATCTCCAACATACAGATAACCGACTTTCGGCCGGGCATCAAGTATCCCAGTCATTACAAGTATTGAAAGATCGGGCCTAATAGTCGACCTGTTGACATTAAGAAGATTCGATATTTTTTCGCTGGTTACAGGCTGATGCTCTTTTACGATTTCAATAATGCGCTTTTGCCTATCGTTGTATTGGATTTCAATCACCTCTTTTCGTTTTATATGTTACACTATTTGTTATTATAACAGAAATAACGTTGTGTTATATATTATTTTTGAAAAAAAAGCAGGCCAAATGGCCTGCTTTTTAAAACATTGTTTTTTCGTTCAAAAATTGTATCAATTCCTCTATAGGCATTCTCTTCTGTTCCATCGTATCTCTATCCCTTACGGTTACGGATTCATCTTCCAATGTGTCGAAATCTATTGTTATGCAATATGGAGTCCCTATTTCATCATGGCGTCTATACCTCTTGCCAATACTGCCAGACTCGTCATAATCAACATTGTGGTGCTTTGATATCATAGTGTAAACATTTTTAGCCTCTTCGCTCAATTTCTTGGAAAGAGGGAATATCGCAGCCTTGAACGGTGAAAGGAAAGGATGCAGCTTCATAACGACGCGTTCTGTTCCGTCTTCCAATTGCTCCTCATTGTATGCATCCAACAAAAATGCCAATGCAACTCTGTCCGCGCCTAATGAAGGTTCTATGCAATACGGGATGTATTTTTCATTCGTTACCGGATCCTGATATCTCATGTCTACGCCCGAATGCTCTATGTGCTGTTTTAGGTCGTAATCAGTCCTATCTGCAAGGCCCCAAAGCTCTCCCCATCCGAATGGGAAATTGTATTCAAAATCGGTAGTAGCGTTGCTGTAATGGGACAATTCTTCTTTTTCATGATCCCTTAACCTAATATTCTCCATGTCCATTCCAAGCATATCCAACCAATTTTTACAAAAATTCTTCCAATATTCAAACCATTTCAGATCTTCTCCCGGCGCACAGAAAAATTCGAGTTCCATTTGTTCGAATTCCCTTGTCCTGAAAGTATAGTTGCCCGGTGTTATTTCATTTCTGAACGACTTTCCTATTTGGCCTATCCCAAATGGTATCTTTTTCCTAGAACTTCTCTGTATACTTCGAAAATTTACAAATATCCCTTGGGCTGTTTCGGGTCTAAGATATATCTCCGCCATCGAATCCTCTACTACGCCCTGGAATGTCTTGAACATCAAATTGAATTGACGTATTTCAGTAAAGTCGCTGCTGCCGCATTCGGGGCATTTAACTCCCTCGTCTCGTATATATTCCTCCATTTTATTCTTTGACCAACCATCTACTACTTCCGGTTCTTTTCCGTTTTCGGCAATATAGCCCTCAATCAACTTGTCAGCCCTGAACCTCGATTTGCAATTCTTGCAGTCCATGAGAGGGTCACTAAAGCCTCCTACATGACCAGAAGCCACCCATGTTTGAGGATTCATAAGTATTGCCGCATCCACTCCTACATTGTATGGCGACTCTTGAATGAATTTTTTCCACCATGCCTTTTTTACATTATTCTTGAATTCTACGCCCAGCGGACCATAATCCCAGGTATTGGCCAATCCGCCGTAAATCTCAGATCCCGGAAAAATGAATCCCCTGGACTTTGACAAAGCCACAAATTTGTCCATTTTGTTTTTTTCAATTTTAGCCATGTTTTCCTCCTTAAAAATATAAAAACTCCCGTCCCTTGCTCTAGAGCAAGGGACGAAAGTTATTCCGCGGTTCCACCCTTTTTGGCATATTCATGCCCACTTCATTACAAATGCTCAAAAGTACCATCCTGTGAATGTTAATACCGGTTCTCAGCACCACCGGCTCTCTTTAATTCTTTCCTCAAGGACCTCTTCTTCATCACACGCACTATTCATTTAGATGAATAGTACCACAATCAACAGATTTTGTAAACATCTTTTTAAGGAATCCTATAGTTCTTCATCCTCTTGCTTATTCGTGATTTTTTCTTTGACTTCCGCAGCTTTTTCAGCAGCTTTATCTTTAACCTCCGAGGCTTTTCCCACAGCTTTTTCTTTTGCTTCTTTTGCTTTTTCCTTTACTTCATTGGCTTTTTCCTTGGCTGATTCGCCAAATTCCTCAGCCATTTCCATTACTTTTTCAAGCTTTTCTTCAGTAACATCATTTACATCAATTATTTCTCCGCTCTCCTTCTGTATTTCTATTTTACAACCGGTTGCCAGAGAAACTATGATTGCCACTATAGTAGCCGGTGTAAAAACAACTGCTCCTATAGCTCCCGCTGTTACTGGAATATCAAGAATCAAACGGTCGTTCTTCTTAAGCATCACCCTTGTCACATTTCCTTTTTTAACCAATTCCTTTAGTTTGTCAACTATTTCGTTTCCTTTATCCTTTGCAGCCTTTCCTGATTTCTTTCCTCTTCCTTCTTCCACCAGTATTACAGCTTCCAGAACATTGCCATCAGCCGCTTCAAGAGCTTCTTTTGCCTCTTTATATGTTGCCCCCGTCCTTTGTATTACCTCGTCCACATTTTCAATCGTAAATACCATTTAAATAGCCTCCCTTTATTGGATTGTTTTTAGGAATTCCAGACTTTTAAACGACCGTATATCCATATGATACTTTATATACAATTCGAATATCTTATCTAGATGTCTGATCATTCCCTCGTTGATTTTTGTTTTGCATATTAAATCGATATCTTTTTCAATCAAATATCGAATTAAATGTATGAACTGTTTGTTTATGGGAACTCCGTTATTAATTTGCTCTTTATTTGAGCAATTTTCACAAACTACTCCGCCGTCTGCTATGCTGAAAACAGTTAAATGTTCTATCTCATTTATTCCACATTTTAAGCACTTTGAAACTTCGGGTTTTAATCCGGAGTAATTTAACAACTTTATTTCGTACGCAAGCTTGATTTTATCAATATCGCTTAATTCTCCATCCATTTTTTTTAGTATTTCCACCGTCAAATTGAATAGCCTATTGTTTATCATTCCTTCATGAATTGAATGCCTGCACAATTCGATAAAATATGAAGCATACGATAATTTTTTTAAATCCTCGCGGATTGAATAGTTTGAATTTATAATTTCAGCCGAAGAAATGTTGTATATGTCGGGTTTTCCCCTCAAAATAAACTCTCCATATATGAAGGGATGCGCAACTGACGATATCATAGTCCTCGGTTTCCTCACGCCACGAGCATATACGCTTATCTTCCCCAGTTTTCTAGAAAACAATGTCAATATTGCATCGGAATCGTTGTAAAAGACCTTTCTGAGCACTATTGCTTCTGTTTTTATATACATGACGACCTCATCTCTTAGAATAGGTTGAATTGGCTCATTAAGATTGTGGTCAATGTGAAGTAGATTGAAATTCCGGTTATGTCTATGGTTGTTGAAATGAATGGTGCAGATGCAACAGCCGGATCAACTCCGACCCTCTTGAATACCAAAGGCACCAACGTTCCGATTGTCGCGGCAGTAATCATGTTGGCCCACATTGAAACCCCTATAATCAAACTTAGCAGCATCTCCCCCTGCAAAATGAAGGTCAATACCGCAACCATAAGGCTACAAACCAAGCCGACTAAAAAACCGACAGAGAACTCATGGAGGACGATTTTTAAAACTTCCTTGCTATCAATCTGTCCGGTTGCAAGGCCCCTAACTGTAAGGGTTGAAGACTGCGTTCCCACGTTTCCTCCCATGCCTGCAAGCAATGGTATGAAATAGGCTATTGCCGTGTTGCTGTTGAGTGTCGCTTCAAATCCGCCGATTATTTTTGCAGACAATATGCCTCCAAAAACAGTGACAACAAGCCAAGGCAATCTCGAACTGACAGAGGCCCATATTCTCTTTGGAAAAGAATCTTTCATCTTGTATTCGCCTTCATTTGTTCCTGCAAACTTGTATATGTCCTCTGTTGCTTCCCTTTCGATGACATCGATGATGTCGTCAACTGTGATTATTCCTTTAATTATGTCATCATCATCAACGACCGGAATAGCAATCAGGTTGTACTTTGCAACCATCTTAGCTACTTCTTCCTGGTCGGTGGCCACGTTGACCTTAATCACTTGCTCCTTCATGATTTCTTCTATGATTTTATTAGGTTTAGTAACAATCAGTTCTCTCAGTGAAAGAACTCCCACTAACCGTTCCATATGGTCAACAACATAAACATAATAAACCGTTTCCGCTTCAGTTGCCTGCACTCTAACCTCTTCAATGGCTTGGTATACGGAAATATCTTTTTTTACTGCTATATAATCTTTTGTCATGATACCGCCAGCGGTATCATTGCCATAGAAGAGCAATTCCTGCAGTTTGGATGCCTCTTCACTATTTAGGAGCGAAAGCAGTTCTTTCTGCATCTCATCATCAAGTGAAGCAATCAGGTCGACAACATCATCCTGCCCCATTTCTTCCAGAATCATTCGTTTCTGATCTTTTGTAAATGCGCTTATAAGATTTATAAAAACCGGAGTTTCCACTTCTTCAAGAACATCGCTGATTTTGTCCCATGACAAAACACTTATCAGTTTTTTGCGATTTTCCTCTTCCAGTTCCATAATTATTTCAACTATATCCGCTGAATGAATTTCTTCCAAGTATGCGTTCAATTCAACAAACTTGTTTTGATCCAATTGCTCTGTGATTTTCAGAATTTCAGTTTCCATTATCTCGTCCAATTGCTTCACCTCCTTTATCTGTATCCGAATTGATTGAGCAGGCTGTCCCTATCTCTCCATTCTTCTTTTATTTTGACCCATATTTCCAAGAACACCTTGTTCCCCAAAAGGTTTTCAATATCCTTTCGTGCATCGATTCCAACTTTTTTAAGGACTTTACCGTTCTTTCCTATAATGATGCCCTTGTGGGATTTCTTCTCGCAATAAATTATCGCATAAATATCAGTTATTTCGGAATCTTCCCTTTTTTTCATTTTTTCGATTCCGACCGCAATCCCGTGCGGCACTTCGTCATACAATATGTTCAACAGTTTTTCCCTTATTATTTCAGAAACTATGAATCTCTCAGGCTGGTCTGTCACCATATCTTCGGGAAAATATTTTGGACCCTCTTCCATGTATGAACCTATGGTGCTTATCAGCTTTTTAAGGTTCATTTGATTTTGTGCCGATATCCCAATGATTTCATCAAAAATTCCCATTGCTTCGTACTTTTCATAGATTTCCTTGAATTCCTGTGGTGTTATCAGGTCAAGCTTGTTGACAACAAGCAAACAGGGCGTTCTAACCTCTTTTAGGGATTCTATAATATGATTATCCCCCGGGCCTATGCTTTTGGACTCATCGACCATGAACACAATCAAATCCACTTCGTTAAATGTCGTCTTTGCCTCATGAACCATGAATTCCCCCAGCTTGTTTTTGGGTTTGTGGATTCCTGGAGTATCTATGAAAACAATTTGTTTTTCATTGTCAGTGTATACTGCACTTATTCTGTTTCGTGTAGTCTGGGGCTTGTTCGATATAATTGCAACCTTTTCGCCCACCAAAGCATTCACTAGTGTAGATTTACCCACATTTGGGCGACCAATTATTGTCACAAACCCAGATTTGAATTTTTTTACTGCCATAATTATAAATCCTCCCCTGTAAACCCATAGGGCAATAGTTCTTCTATGGTAAATATTTTGAAGTCCTCAGTTGTTTTTGCAACTATCACTTTAATGTTCATGCCAAACTCTACAATGAACTGTCTGCAGATTCCGCATGGATAAGTGAACGAGCCTTCTTTTCCAACAACGGCAATCGCCTTAAAGCTTTTGTAGCCATTGCTTATTGCCTTCACCATCGCCGTGCGCTCTGCACAAATTGTTCCCCCGAAAGAAGCTATTTCAATATTGCATCCTGTAAACACTTGACCTTCCACTGTCAAAACAGCCGCCCCCACCTTGAAATCCGAGTAAGGAACATATGCATTTTCCCGAGCCTTTGCAGCTTTTTCAATCAAGCTTTTGCATTCTTCTTTATTCAATGCGCCCACTCCTCTCAACTATTGATTTCAATTTCCAAATTCATAGGAACTATAACAATCCATGTATTTCCGGGGTTAAGCATTAATTCTTCACCGTTCCTAGTATAGACAGTTTTTCCTTTTCTGCTTTCCTTTTTCCACCCAATATCCATTTTTTTGCCACATGTTATGTAATAGCCCGTTCCACTACCTACTGTTTCAATTGAAAGACGTCCCTCGCTATCAATAACCTTGGTATTCATTTTAAGTACAATGATATTCTTAGCTTTTATGGGTTCTGCGCTAAACTCTTCAAGTTGTGGACTGTCCTTGACCAATCTCTCATACATTTCATTTTCAGCATTGTATACGAATGAAGGCTTGTAGTACATACTAAATCCAAATTTTATGCTTTCAAGGTTTCCCGCATCCTTAAAATCTTGATTTTCTTTTCCAAATGATGCAAATCCAATGTCAAAATCCGTTCTGTATTCACTTCGTTTGGCAGCGGCCCTTAGAGCCTTCGTACTTGTGTACATATTATGAGGTATTTTTTTATGGTTCACCCTCCAAAATGTATCTGTTCCCCTATTCATGCCGTCTATATCGGCCATGTCAAAGTCATTTATATCGCCAAGTGCCGCAACGCTTCCTCCAACATGCACATATAAAGCATCAAATTCTAAAGCCTTATCTATGAAATACGGCCTTGCGCTCCTAACGGGTCCAATCGAATTCATATCCACTTCTTGAAGAATGGCCATGTATCTTGTTATGTTCCCTTCCGCCAGTATCTCAAAAACAACTTCTGCATCCGACAAACCGGATTGAGGACGTGCACCAATATGGTTATCCAACATGACCGCGATCGGGCGCTTTGCCATTACGGCTTCTTCAACCGGAAGTCCTGTCAAAACAGAACGATAAGGAGATTCCTCTTCCTGTTCCGGAACTGCTACTTCCTCAAGTACTTCTTCATTTGGAGCTTCCGCTTCGCTCTGCTCCCCTAAATCTTCAGGCGGATTGGCCGTTTCCCCTTTTGTGCATGCCGCAAAAGTAAACAACACAGCAAAAACCAAAAGTAAAATACTCATTTTTTTCCCCAAAGCATTCACCCCTTTATCTCTCAATTCCCATATGCATCATTATATTTTTTTCTTTCTCTCTCATGATTTTTTTATCGCTTTCTTGCATATGGTCATATCCGAGTAAATGCAAGATGCTGTGAACTGTTAAATACGACACTTCTCTTTCTATGCCATGTCCAAAATCCAGACCCTGAGCTTTCGCGCGTTCGAGAGAAATGACAATATCTCCAAGAAGCATCGGACCGATTCTCTCCCTTTGACTCATTATGTCTTCAATTCCATTATACATTGGAAACGACAACACATCGGTTTCCTTGTCTACATCCCTAAAGTCCCTATTCAGTATCCTTATTGCCTCATTATCCACCAAGAGCACATCCACTTCATCAATAAAATCCAACCCTTCGTAGTTCAATGTTTCTTCTATCGATTTTTTTATTAGTCTGCCAATGGCTTCACGAAAATCAACCTTTTCCTGCCGATTTTCAATTATCACATCCATACTTTCATCACCTGCTTTTTTTATACTCTATGCGTTTTTCATATTTGTCATAAGCCTTAATTATTTTTTGAACCAGTTTATGTCGCACCACATCCCTGCCGGTAAGCGTCACAAACCCTATGCCTGGTATTTCTTTAAGAATCTCTGCGGCCTGCTTAAGTCCCGATGCCTTTCCTTTCGGCAAGTCTATCTGTGTGACATCTCCTGTTACAATTGTCTTTGAACTGGATCCAATCCTTGTAAGAAACATTTTCATTTGCGCTTGCGTAGTATTTTGGGCTTCATCCAATATGATAAAAGCATCATCCAGTGTTCGTCCCCTCATGTATGCGAGTGGTGCAACTTCAATCAAGCCTCTTTCTTTGTATTTCAAATAAGTCTCGCTCCCCAATATATCATACAATGCATCGTAGAGCGGCCTTAGATACGGATCTATCTTCATCTGCAGGTCTCCCGGTAAAAACCCAAGGTTTTCTCCCGCTTCCACAGCCGGTCTAGTCAATATGATTCGGCTAACCTTTTTATTTTTGAAAGCATATACCGCCATAGCCACTGCCAAGTAAGTCTTTCCTGTTCCTGCAGGTCCTATACTAAATACAATATCATTTCGTGTTACCTCATCCATATATTTTTTTTGCCCTATTGTCTTTGGCTTGATGTATTTACCTCTGTTCGTAACGCATATTATATCTTCCGAAAGGTTCGATAAAGTAAAGTTTTCGTCATCCCTTATCAGATTCAAGGCATAGTTTATTCTCTGTTTATCTATGATTTCACCTTTTATGATTAATTCGATTGAGGCATTGATAAGCTTAAAGGCAACAGTCGACTTTTCCTCGTCATCGCTGTTTATTATGATTTCATCATTTCTTAGGGTAATTTTCGCTCCCGTCAACGATTCTATTTCCTTTATGTTGGCATCCAAGTCTCCGAAAAGCTGCGCTTGAAATTTCCCATCATTCAATTGTATTTTTCTAATGTAGCCTTTTTCCAAATTCATCCCCTGCCTTCTTTCAATCTTACATTTCATTATATAATAATATCGGCTCTTTTTATATAATGAGGAAAAAATAAATAGACTCCAATTGGAGTCTATTTTCGTTACGCTATGACAAAATGGCTTTGACAATATCCGATGCCATCTTTCCATCCGCTTTGCCTTTTATTATGGGTTTTACCGCTCCCATAACCTTGCCCATGTCTTTCATGGAGTCAGCTTTCAATTCGGATATAGCACTACTAATAATTTCCTTAAGCTCTTCTTCTGTAAACTGCTCGGGAAGATACTTCATTAGAATTTCTATCTCCGCTTCGGCTTCTTGAACCAAATCTTCTCTGTCCCCTCTTCGAAAGTCAAGGACTGCAGATTTTTTTTGCTTAATCTGTTTGGAGATAATATCGATTATGCCATCATCTGATAGTTCTTTTCGTTCGTCAACTTCGAAACGCTTAATATCGGCTCTCAACATAATGATTGTCGTTTTTCGGAGTCGATCCTTCTCCTTCATGGCAGTTTTCATATCATCCATGAGTTGTTTTTTTAGTGACACAAACGTACACCTTCTTTATTATTTCTTTTTCTTTCTTCTTGCTGCTTCAGCCTTTTTCTTGCGTTTTACGCTTGGCTTTTCATAATGCTCTCTTTTTCGGACTTCCTGAAGAACGCCAGATTTGGCACATTCTTTCTTGAATCTTCTAAGCGCATTGTCAAGGGTTTCATTTTCCCCCAATAAAATTTCAGACATTAAATATCCCCCCCTCCGATGATAAATGAGGACTACTTATAACACTCTATAACACTTAAAAATTATACATCATATAAAGATATTTTGCAATTTTTTTTAACCCGGAGGCCAATTCATTTTACAACTTAGCCCGGAGGCCAATTCATGGGTCTTCCCCCTACAAGATGCATATGTAAATGTCCTACTTCCTGTCCACCGTCTATTCCGGTATTTATTATAAGCCTATAGCCTTTATCTTTTATTCCAAGGCTTTCGGCAATATTCTTGGCTGCTAGGGTCATCTCTTGAATAAGGTCCGCTTCCAGCTCTGTCAAATCATTTACAGACTCCAAATGTTTTTTGGGAATAATAAGCACATGGACAGGTGCAACCGGATTTACATCATTGAAAGCCACCACATTCTCACTTTCGTACACGAATTCCGTCGGAATTTCCCCATTTGCAAGCTTGCAAAAGATACAATCTTCCATCTCTACGCCCCCTTTGGATTATTATAACAGATTCAATGCCCATTTATACAATTTCTCCCCAAATCGTATCCTTTTCCATGCTAATCAATCGGACCTGCCTAATTCTACCGGAAAGCGTCTCTTTAGATTTCGTTCTTACCTTTGTGAAATTCATTGAATGCCCCTCCCACATCTCGCTTTCGGAAACAGTTTCGAATAGAATATCTTCAACTCTTCCAACTTGGGATTCCATGAAATTTTTTGCGCATTCGCTTGCGCATGCAATTGCAGAAATGCTCCGCTTCTTGGCAATAAACGGATTGACATGATTCTGCATTTTAGCCGCCGCCGTTCCTTTTCTTTTAGAATATCTGAAAACATGCACATCCTTAAAAGCCATTTTTCTGATGAATGATAATGTCTCTTCAATGTCTTCATCTGTCTCGCCCGGAAATCCTACAATAAGATCAGTCGTTACCGATGGATTGTCAAACTTTGTTTTAATGTCATTTATTATTTCCGAGTATCTCCCTGTCGTATATTTTCTGTTCATCGCTTTGAGCACGATGTCTGACCCGCTCTGGAGAGAGAGATGAAAATGCGGACAAAATTCACATATGCCAGACAAACGATCCAATCTTTCGGTCGTAAAATAGGTAGGTTCAGCAGACCCTAGGCGTACACGCTCTATTCCCTTTATGCCGGCAACCGATTCCACAACATCCACCAATTCAATATCCCTTTCCAAATCCCTTCCGTAAAAAGCAGATTGTATTCCTATTAAAACAACTTCTTTGTATCCTCTTCGAGCAAGTAATTCTGCTTCTTTCAATATGGATTCTAGCGCTCTGCTCCTAGTTCTTCCTCTCGTATAGGGAATTATGCAATACGAACAGAAATTATCGCAACCATCCTGTATTTTTATGAAGGCCCTTGTCTTCTCGTTGTTATCTTCCAGACAAAGGTCGTCATACGGCTCTCCTTCATCAATAGGATTGATGAAACTACCCGTTTCTTCTTTTTTAAGCAAGTCTATAAGCCTGCCCTTATCGCAGGCCCCCATTACAATGTCTACCCCGTCGATTTTTTTTATATCATTTTCGAAAATCTGAGGATAGCAACCCAGAACGACTATTTGGGGCTTGGGAACCATTCTCGCATATTTCCTTATTGCCTGCCTTGATTTGCGCTCGGCTAGATGCGTGACGCCGCATGTATTGAATATCGCCAAATCCGGTATTTGTCCATGCCCAGCCTCTTCATAGCCTTCCCTAATGAGCGCTTCTCTAAGGGCTTCCGATTCATATTGATTGACTTTGCATCCCAAAGTCTCGATCAAAAATCTTATCTTCATGAACTTTCATCAAGCTCCTCTCATATCACCAAAAAGATATTGTATAATGCTAAGTGCTGCAAAACCAACGGAAAAATATTCTATGCAAATCAATCTCTCCTTTTTAAAACCATCGCCGTCCACCCGTTTTCAGTCTTCTTTTCAAGCAAATCAAAGTCATCCGACTTCTCGACAATCTCCAGAATTCCATCCGTCTTTTCTTCCAATATTCCCGATGCTATAAAAAGCCCGCCTTTTTTCACGAAGGGTACAGCCGTTTCAATAAGCTTAATAATTACATCAAAAATTATATTTGCCAAAAGTAAATCAGCAGGCTCGCTTAAATCCCGCAACAAATCTCCCTGGATAATTTTACAGACTTTATCTTCGTTATTATTTTTAACATTTTCTTTTGCCGCTTTTACTGCCTCGCCATCCATGTCTATGCCCAATGCCATCGAGGCTCCAAGCTTGGCAGCCGTCAACGCCAAAATACCGCTCCCACACCCAATATCGTATACCGTCATTCCCTTCCTTATGTGTTTTTCGAGAAATTCCAAACACATGCGAGTCGTCTCGTGGGTTCCGGTTCCGAAAGCCAAGCCAGGATCCAATTCTATTACAACACTGCCTGCAGAACAAATTGGTGATTCTTCATCGATGGACTCCCATGACGGTTTTATGATTATTCCTTTTCCTATTTTTATAGGCTTAAAATATTTTTTCCATTCGATATTCCAATCCTGGTTTTTCAGGACTTCTACGCTTAATTCGAATTCCCCTTGTCCGCAGCGCACTATAATTTCATCAAGGCACTTTCTCAAATCTCCAATCAATGATTGAATATCATTGTTCTGATCAATATATCCCTTTAAAACAGTTTTGCCCTTTTCAACCGATATGAGTGAGTCGGCAGCGTAATCCCAATGGCTTTTGTCTCTATTTAAATCATCTAGTATAGATTCGTCCTCAATAAGTAGTTTTTCGATCCCTTTTTCCGCCAGAATGCCTATTGCCGCCTCCGCAATTTCACTGTCAATTTTCAACACAATCTCATACCAATCCATAGGAACAACCCCTTTCAAAAAACCAAGATGCCGATAATTCGGCATCTTGAGTCTTGTCGCAAATTATCAATTAAAAGCATCTTTGACCTTGGTGAAAATCCCTTTCTTTTTTTCTGATATATCCTCTCCCAAGGTTTTTGAAAATTCTATAAGAAGTTCCTTCTGATGTTCGTCCAGATCCTTAGGCGTTTCAATAACTACCTTAACATAGTGATCTCCTCTTCCGTAACCGTTCAGCACCGGAACACCTTTGCCCTTAAGCCTGAATACAGTGCCCGACTGAGTTCCATCCTCAACTTCATATTTAACCTTGCCGTCAAGAGTCTGCACAATTATTTCATCTCCAAGAGCCGCCTGGGCAATATTTATGTTTGCCTCGCTAAGAATATCAAAACCATCTCTTTTGAAGATTTCATGCTCCCTTACCCTTATCACTACATATACATCGCCCTTGGGTCCGCCTTTTATTCCAGGCTCACCTTCGCCTCTAAGTGTCATAACCGATCCATTGTCCACTCCGGCAGGTATTTTTATCTTAATGTTCCTTTTTTCCCTCTTCAAACCGCTTCCACCACAGTCATGACAGGCTTCTTCAAAGGTCTTTCCTTCTCCACCGCAAGCAGGGCAAGTTTTTGCGTTTACAAACTGGCCGAATGGAGTTCTTTGCGTATATCTTACCTCTCCTGTCCCACCGCAATTGCTGCAGGTATTGGTTTTAGTTCCCGGTTTCGCTCCTGATCCGTTACATGTACTGCAGGTCTCGTTGCGTATGACTTCGATTTCCTTTTCGATTCCGAATGCTGCATCCTTGAATTCAAGTATAACTTCAGTCTGTATATCCTGTCCCTTTGCAACTCGGCTTTTTCTTCTTGATCCGCCACCCCCGAACATATCGAAAATATCTCCAAAAACATCCTCGAATCCGCCGCCTGCACCGGAATAACCTCCGAATCCCTGTCCGTTTCCATTTACACCCTCATGCCCAAACTGGTCATAGCGACTTCTTTTTTGTGAATTGCTAAGTACTTCGTATGCTTCATTGATTTCTTTGAATTTTTCTTCCGCTTCGGAATCACCCTGATTTCTGTCAGGGTGATACTTCATTGCCATTTTTCTATATGCCTTTTTGACGTCTTTCTCGTCAGCGCTTTTGTCTATATCTAAAATTTCATAGTAATCTCGTTTACTCAAAACTGCCACCATCCCATCTTATCTATAATACCGTACTCATTCATTATAAAGCATTCTAGGCTTTGGTTCAACGCCATGAATCCTTATACGCATAAAGACACCCTACAGGGTGCCTCTACACGTGCATTAAGCTTGACAACTAGTCTTCATCTACAACTTCATAGTCCGCATCGACTACATCGTCGTCGTCATCAGACTTTGAATCGTCGGATTCGCCTGTTTGCGCTTCAGATTGCTGCTTAGCCGCTGCCGCTTCATACATCTTTTGTGAAAGCGCGTGGAAAGCATTTGTCATTTCCTCGGTGGCTGTCTTGATAGCCTCCATGTCATCGCTCTCAAGAGCTTTTTTGAGTTCCTCAAGCTTCTCTTCAACGGTTTTCTTTTCCTCTGGAGACACCTTGTCTCCAACTTCCTTAAGCGCCGTTTCCGATTCATACATCAAGGAATCAGCCTTGTTTCTTGTTTCAATTTCATCTTTTTTCTTTTTATCTTCCTCTGCAAATGCTTCAGCTTCCTTAACCTTGTTCTTGATTTCATCTTCCGAGAGGTTTGTAGAAGCTGTAATTGTAATCTTCTGCTCTTTGCCTGTCCCCAAATCCTTGGCTGATACATGTACGATACCGTTTCTATCAATATCAAAAGCAACCTCTATTTGCGGAATGCCGCGACGTGCCGGCGGAAGACCTGTCAGTTGAAACCTTCCAAGTGTAATGTTTCCCGAAGCCATCTCGCGCTCTCCTTGAAGGACATGAATGTCAACAGCCGTCTGGCTATCAGCAGCAGTTGAGAATATCTGGCTCTTCTTTGTCGGTATTGTAGTATTCCTATCGATCAGCTTAGTCGCAACGCCACCAAGGGTCTCGATGCCAAGTGAAAGAGGTGTTACGTCAAGCAAAACCAGGTCTTCAACCTCTCCTGTTATAACGCCCGCCTGTATTGCGGCACCTACTGCAACGCACTCATCCGGATTTATGCCTTTGTCCGGAATGCTATTAGTGATTTTCTTGACAGCTTCTTGAACCGCAGGAATCCTTGTAGATCCTCCGACAAGAATAACCTTGTCAATTTCGCCAGAAGATATTCCCGAATCCTTTATTGCATCCTGCATTGGTCCTATAGTCCTTTTAACCAAATGAGATGTCAATTGGTCGAATTTGGCTCTTGTAACATCCATGTTCATGTGCAAAGGTCCATCGGCTGTTGCAGTGATGAATGGAAGGTTGATATTTGTAGTCTGTACCGTCGACAATTCCTTTTTGGCCTTCTCTGCAGCTTCCTTTAATCTTTGAAGGGCCATTTTATCTTTTTTCAGGTCGACTCCAAATTCCTTCTTGAAACTGTCAGCCATGAAATCCATCAACACACTGTCGAAATCGTCTCCTCCAAGATGGTTGTCTCCCTTTGTGGCAAGCACTTCGAAAACGCCTTCGCCTATTTCAAGTATTGAAACATCGAAGGTACCGCCGCCGAGATCGTATACCAAAATCTTTTGGTCGTGGTCGGGTTTATCTAGTCCATATGCAAGCGAAGCCGCAGTAGGCTCGTTGATTATCCTTTCAACCTTTAGTCCCGCTATTCTTCCTGCATCCTTCGTTGCCTGCCTTTGGCTGTCTGTGAAGTATGCCGGCACCGTAATGACCGCATCCGTCACTTTTTCACCAAGATACGACTCCGCATCCGCTTTAAGCTTCATCAGTATAAAAGCTGAAATATCCTGCGGTGTATAGTCTTTTCCGTCAATAGTAACATTATGGTCAGTTCCCATTTCCCTCTTTATCGAAGCAACTGTCCTGTCGGGATTTGTGATAGCCTGTCTCTTTGCCGTTTCTCCCACTAGGCGTTCCCCGTTTTTCGCAAAAGCTACGATAGACGGCGTTGTCCTATTACCTTCTGCATTAGGTATTATGATAGGTTCTCCACCCTCCAATACCGCAACACAAGAGTTTGTTGTTCCTAAATCAATTCCTATTACTTTTCCCATTTTTCTTCCTCCTTAAATTACTAATAATTATATATAAATTGACTATTTAGACACTTTTACCATACTGGGTCTTATTACTTTCTTATTCAAGCTGTATCCAGTCTGAAAAACTTCAATAACTGTTTCCGTATCAAAGTCCTCTGTTTCCTCAACCATTACAGCATGATGGAAATTGGGATCGAACGGTTTTCCAACGGCATCGATTTTTTCGATTCCATTTAGATTTAGTACATCGTTCAATTGCTTAAAGACCATCTCGATTCCCCTAAGCATTTTTTCCGAAGAAGCGTTTTCCGATTCTACAGACAAAATCGCCCTTTCGAAATTATCCATCACAGGTAAAATATCGCAAATGATTTTTTCGTTTGCATAACTGTAGATGTCTTTCTTTTCTTTTTCAGCTCTTTTTTTAAAATTTCTGAAATCCGATGAGACTCTCAAGAACCGCTCATTCAGTTCATTGAATTCTTTTTCCAAATTTCCATATGCATCTTCGAGCTCTTCTTCGGGCTCATTTCCATCCCCTTGTAGCTGCGGAGATTCATCATTTTGGATTTCAATCTCCTCGGCTTCCTTTTCTATTTCATCCAAAGCCTCTTTTATTTCCTTATCCTTCATCCCCATTCACCTCTTCATTTATTTGATTCTGTCCGGAAAAAACTTCGGTCAATGTATCCGTCATATACTCTACAAGAGAAATAATTTTCGGATAATTTATTCGAGTAGGTCCTATGACTCCAATTTTTCCTATTACCCTTCCGTTCAGCTTGTATGTCGCAGTCACCAGACTACATTCTTTGATTTCATCCCATTGGTTTTCCTTGCCTATGCGAACGGATATATCCTTTTCAAGGTCTTCCCTTAGCACTATTAACAGCTTATCTTTCTTGTCTAGTGCATCCAAAATACATTTAGCTTTTTCGACATCACTGAATTCCGGAGTATGAAGTACATTCGATATGCCGCTCATGTGAATCCTATTTGCTGTATCACGGTTCATATGAGTCCCTATGGAGTCAATCAAATTGTCGACAAAACCCAAATAGTTTTCAAAACTATTTTCAACTCTAAGGATTTCTCCTTTGTTCAATCTATTAACATCTTTGCCCTTCAAACGGTATTTGAGCATATTTGAAATCTTATCCAATTCATCTTGGCTCAAATTGTTTATTCCAACTATCAAATCCTTTACTATTCCTGATTCCGATACTAAAACAAGAAGAGCACGTTTGTCGCCTAGCCTTACAAGCTTAAGATTTTTCAAACGGCTGGCTTTAAAATCGGGCGTCATAATGAAAGCTGTCAAATCGGACATCTGAGAAAGAATTTTAGAGGCCTGTCTGATTATTTCCTCCGATTCAAGCATTCTGCTTATGAGTTGATCCCTTATCGATTTTTTGTTTATGTTGGCCATCTTGTACAATCGCATAAGACTGTCGACATAAAGCCTATAGCCTTTGTCTGAAGGAATTCTTCCCGAAGATGTATGCAATTGTTCTATGAATCCCAATTCCTCCAAATCCGACATTTCATTTCGGATTGTGGCTGAACTCACACCCAAATCAAATTTTCTTGAAAGCGTTCTAGAACCAACCGGCTGAGCCGTTTCAATAAAATCATCAACAATAGCCTGAAATATTCTCAATTGCCGTTCTGTTAATTGCATGAGGCCACCCCCCGTTATTAGCACTCTATCTCGTTGAGTGCTAATACCATGATTATAAACTAACACTTAAAAAACCATTTGTCAATATTTTTGATCGATAACCTTCAAAAATTCTAAAAATACTCCGTTAGAAATATCCACACCTCTACGTGTCAACAAGAGCCGCTCATTTTCAACCGTCACAATACCATTATCCTTAAGGCTATTTATCGTTTCTCTGAACATTTCCCAAAAATCCATTTCATATTTTTTCCCCAAAATCCCCATGTCTATTCCCTTGGTCATCCTCAATCCTAAAAATATTTCCTCGAACAATGCATCTCTTTCAGTCAGTATCTCACTCAGAGCGACGCCGCTCCCTCCATTTTTAGTTTTTTCAATATAATCATCCATTTCGTTTGTGTTACTAAAGCGTCTTGAACCGATAAACGAATGGGCAGCAACCCCGAGGCCCAGATATTCTCCACGCTCCCAATATATCTTGTTATGCAATGACTCAAAGCCTGCTTTTGAATAATTTGAAATCTCGTATTGATGGTACCCTCTATCCCGCAGCATGTCGGTACACAAATGGTGCATGTCCCTTTCTTCACCGTCTTCAGGGAAAAGTTCGGGGCTTTTTTCCAGAAGACCCTGCATAGGCGTATTTCTATTGACAATCAAGCTGTAGGCGGATATGTGTTCGGGAGACAATTCGTCTGCTGCGATTACAATATCTCTTTCCCACGCATTCATTTTCTGTCCCGGCAATCCGTACATGAGGTCTATGCTTATATTATTAAAACCGCCCCTTCTTGCATGCTCGAATGCCAGGCGACTTTGCCTGCTGTCATGAATTCTTCCTACTTTTTTTAACAAAGCATCGTCAAAGCTTTGCATCCCTATGCTAAGGCGATTGTACCCGGCGCTTCGGAGTCTTTCCGTGTCCCTTTCCAATATAGAATCAGGATTGGCTTCCATTGTTATTTCAGCATTCTTGCCAATCAATGCCATTCCCGAGATTTTTCCAAGAAGTTTTTCGTGGAAATCTTCGCTCATAAGGCTCGGAGTGCCACCCCCAACGAATATACTTTTGATTTCGTAATCCCTGAACAGGTCAGAATAATGGTCAATTTCGCTGAAAAGGGCAGTCTTATACGCCTTTGCGGCATCCCCATTGTATCTGAAAGAAATGAAATCGCAATATGCACATTTCTTAACGCAAAACGGTATATGTATATATATCGACAACTTTTTCATTAAAAGCCCTCCCTTCCTCGCGCTTTTAGCCTCAGTGAATCGAAACATTAAAAAGACCGGTGTGAATACCTTCTTTTCAATGCCTTGAAAAACTGCCGCGCCACGCATAAATGCGAGTGCGACAGCATTCTGTTCGCATATGGAAATAAGATATTCACATCAGTCATGTTTTATTTCTTTTCATCGAGTTTCAAAACAGCCATGAAAGCATCCTGGGGAACTTCAACATTCCCAAGCATCCTCATTTTTTTCTTGCCTTCCTTTTGTTTCTCAAGCAGTTTTTTCTTTCTGGAAATATCTCCTCCATAACATTTTGCCAATACATCCTTCCTCATGGCTTTAATGGTTTCACGCGCAATCACTTTGCTTCCGATTGCCGCTTGAATCGGAATAACAAACATATGCCTTGGGATTACATCCTTTAGCTTTTCGCATATTGACCTTCCTCTTTGTTCAGCCTTGCTTTCATGGGCTATCATTGAAAATGCATCAACTACTTCCCTGTTTATCAGGATATCCATGCGCACCAGCTTAGATTTTCTATACTCCTTTATGTTGTAATCCAAAGAACCGTAGCCACGTGTCTTGGATTTAAGCACATCAAAGAAATCGTAAATAACCTCATTTAGCGGAAGTTCGTAGTGAAGAATTACTCTATTCTCGTCAATGTATTCCATATTTATCAGAGTGCCTCTTCTGTCCTGGCATAGTTCCATTATGTTTCCCACATATTGGTTTGGAAGAATTATGCTTGCTTCAACAATTGGTTCCTCCATGTAGTCTATTTCACTTTCCTTTGGCATGTTTGTGGGATTCTGTATTTCGAGTATGCTTCCGTCTGTTTTGATAATCTTGTAGATTACGCTCGGAAGCGTTGCTATCATGTTAAGATCGAATTCACGCTCAAGCCTCTGCTGAATTATTTCCAGATGAAGCAGCCCCAAAAAACCGCATCTGTATCCAAAGCCCAGGGCTACAGACACTTCGGGCTCATAAACAAGCGAGGCATCGTTAAGCTGCAATTTTTCTAGAGCATCTCCTATGTTCTCGTATTTTTCACCTTCGGCGGGATAAATGCCGCAATATACCATGGGTGTGACTTTTTTATAGCCGGGCAATGCCGATTGGCAAGGGTCTCTGTCCAATGTGATGGTGTCCCCTACTCGGCAATTTTCTACATTTTTGATGCTTGCGGTCAAAAATCCAACATCGCCCGCACTTAACGCTTTTTTAGAAATCATATGCGGAGAAAAAACACCCACATCGGCCACCTCAAATGTTTCTCCAGAAGATACCATTCTTATTATATCCTTGGGGGCAACCGTCCCCTCGAAAACTCTTATATTCGCAACCGCGCCCTTGTAGCTGTCATAGTATGAGTCGAAAATCAATGCCTGCAGCGGAGCATCGTCGTCCCCCTTGGGCGATGGTATCAATTCTACTATAGCATCAAGGACTGCCTCGATATTTACACCGTTTTTTGCCGATATAAGGGGTGCTTTTGACGCATCGATCCCAATTATTTCTTCTATTTCCTCAATCACTTCTTCAACCCTGGCACTGGGCAAATCAATTTTATTTATAACCGGCACTATTTCCAAATCCTGATCGACCGCAAGGTATACATTCGCCAAAGTCTGAGCTTCCACTCCCTGGCTTGCATCTACAACCAGAATCGCACCTTCGCACGCAGCCAGACTTCTTGAAACCTCATAATTGAAATCGACATGCCCGGGCGTATCTATAAGGTTCAAGTAATACTCTTTTCCGTCCGAGTGTTTATAAACCAATTGTATGCTTTGCAGCTTTATTGTGATTCCACGTTCTCTTTCAAGATCCATGTTGTCAAGAATTTGATTCTTCATTTCCCTGTGAGAAATAAGCCCGGTATTTTCAATCAACCTATCCGCCAGTGTTGATTTCCCATGATCTATATGCGCTATAATGGAAAAATTCCTTGTTCTCTCTTTATGCCCGTCTGTCATGCTTGTTCCTCCTCAGATAACTCTTGAAATTGCTCCATTTATTATAACACAGGTCAACTTGAGCGTATAGTTTTAGAATTGCCAAAGTCTTACTTGCATTCTGCATTTTATCATGGTAAAATATCCTTTGTCAGTTAGATTACAAGGGGGTGAATGAAAATGGCAAATATCAAATCAGCAAAAAAACGCATTAATGTCATTAAACGACAATCTACAGAAAACAAAAGCATCAGATCAAGCGTGAAAACAGCTATCAGAAGATTTAACGAAGCTGTTGTAGCGGGTGATGCAACTTTGGCTTCTGAGAAATTCATTTCTGCCGAAAAGACTATTTATCAAGCGGCAAGCAAGAATGTTTTTCATAAAAACAATGCTTCGAGAAAAGTTTCTAATCTCGAAAGAAAGCTCAACACGCTTAAAAATGTACAATAATTCGTGAATAACAATTTCCCCATTGTAATTCGCTAAGCCAATAAAAGCCTCTTCCATTCGGAAGAGGCTTTTCTGATTATTTATGCAACTATCTTTGTTTCCCATCAATTATGACGCCGCTTATTTGGCAAATCAAAACTTCTATTGCCAAGCGCTTCTGGCTTGACAGCGATTTGCATTTCAATTCCGTTTCCATACATAATTCCATTATCCTTCCGATTGCGGCCATTTCCAATCCTCTTGCGTATCTTAAGTTTTTTTTAAAAACAAAATCACTCTTTATTCCAAGGGTTTTCATAGTTTCTTCCTTAGAACAGCCACCGCTTTGCAAACTCTTAACCTTCATTATCTGTCTAAAATGGCGGCTAATCATGAATAAAATTTTAATTTCCGGCTCTCCCATTTCACATAATATCTCAAGGCTTTCGAGGGCCAATGCCGTATGAGCTTCAGAAATACTGTCAGTCAGCTTAAAAATATTAGTCTCGCCTCTGGTATCCAAAAAACCTTCAAAATCCTTTCTTTCTATGGTTCCCCTCCCATTTAGGCTTCCAAGCAGTTTCTTGAGCTCGCTTTCGGAATCGTACATATTTTTCGGTCTTTCTTTGTTAAAATATCCCAATTGTTGAGTCAGATATTTTTTGTCAACCTTTGTAATTGAAACCCCGCGCGTTATAATAAAATCCTCAACCCACGCCTCATATGATTCCGGGGTGAGTCTCTTAGCTTCGACAATTAATTTCTTCTTTTTAAAAAATTTATAGACGATGCTCCTTTTGTCGACGCGTCCATTCAACAAAACCAATACTGTCGTTTCAGGCACTTTACCAATAAAAGAATCCAGTTCTTCCTTGCTCTTAAGCATTTCAGCAGCAATTTTGATAAAATCAGAAACAACAACCATCCTCGCATCGCACATGAACGGCAGCGTAACTATCTTTTCCTCTATATCCTTCAAGTCGGAAATCTGCTCAATCTTATGAAGATTCATTTCCTCGACGCATCCTTTAAGATGCTTTTTTTTCATATACTCAACAAATCTATCTGCAATATATTTTTCCTCACCATCAACAAAGAAAACCCTCTGCCCTATATTTGCAGGCAATTCCATTAGCTTATTCAAGTCCATATGATTCACTCCTGTTTGAAAAATTGCTTTCCACAATAAACTCTCTCAAACCATTCGTTTTGATTATTACTGCACCGTCTTTGTCGGTGCGGTATACATCCATATCAAAGCTTTCATACCTTTCAATCACAGAAGGTGCCGGATGTCCGAAAATATTTTTTCCGACCTGCACCACGACAACTTCGGGTTTGTATGCTTCCAAAAAACTATCTATGTTCGAGGTTTTGCTTCCATGGTGACTTGCCTTTATCAGGTCAATATCGACTGGATTTTCCAAAGACAGGCTCTTCTCCGCCTTCTCTTCTATATCCCCAACAAGAAGCATCTCAAAATCTCTATAATCCAACAAAACAACTATTGAATCGTTGTTTTCTGCGGAATGGGAACTCAATCCTTCGTAATTTTTGCCCACATTCAAAATCTGCATTGACAGACCGTCAATTTCAAGTGACTGTCCGGATTTGGTATATATTACGGTTTTTTCAGCATACCGCATTTTAGTTTCCAATGCTTGCTTTACGTCTCCATTCTCATAAAGCGTTTCCTTCATCAGCAGTGTATCTATTCGACCCTTTTCGGCGAGCTCAAATAGTCCTCCGTAATGGTCTTCATGAAAGTGGGTAAGAATCGCCAAATCTATCCTCTTAATTCCATTCCTCATTAATATTTCGGAAATATCAATATCCTCCGTTCCACTGTCAATCAGAATATTCCTTCCGTTGGCAGTTCTTACAAAGACGCAATCGCCCTGCCCAACATCAAAAAATATTATTTCTATTTGATTATCTACATTCGCAATAGCCGGAATTGTTGCAACTGCTATTGCAACCAATATAGCCGCCACAGTCTTTTTCATTTTATCTACCCGCAAAAAATAATCTTTTCTAGATTGTAACACAAACAATGTGCATACACAGTAATAGAGTCCGATAAACTTGTAACCGACAAAAGGCAATTCAATATATGACCAAGAAAATCCTGATGCAGCCTTTGACAACCAGTCCAAAGCATTCGTACCCCATTCAACCGGAAAGGCAAGAACCTGCGGAAGTAAAGGAATCGATAGAATATTTGCAATCGCGAAAATATAGAGAATCGGCAACCATGTTCCAAACAATAATACAGCTGGAACATTGGCGATTATCGAAATTATAGACAAATAATTAAAATGATAAATAAGCACAGGGGCTATCCCAACTTGAACAGATAACGATATCATCAAAGCCTTTACAGCAATATTTTTTGGATGTATCCATTCACTTAAAGCCGGATAAATGAAATATATTGATGCTACGGCTCCAAACGATAGTTGGAATCCCGCTGAAAAAAGCTGATACGGATTCCATAAAAGTATTATTGCCGCAGATAACAACAGTACATTCAACAAATCGTATTTTCGTCTAGCTATTCCCGCCAATGAATATATAGAAATAAATACAAAGGCTCTTATTGCAGAAACAGGAAATCCTATTATTGAAACAAAAAGAAATACCGTTGATAGAATCACAATGGATTTTATCCAATGGCTCTTCCTGTAAAAAAGATTTGACAGCGCAGTCAAGAACCCGAATAAAACTGCAATGTGCAATCCTGAAACGGCAAAAAGATGTGAAAGCCCCGACATGCCTATTTGCATGGTCTTTTCTTCGCCTAAAAGGCTTGTATCTCCAAAAACAAGAGATGCAAAATATGCTTGGCTATTTTTTTCTAAGATTCTTTCACTTTTTATAAGAATTTTATCCTTTATAATTACCGGATCAAAATATTTTTTAGCTTCAATTTCTACAATAGCAGCCTTGCCGTCAAAAAAGCTTACCTTGTCATAGCCTTTTATTAATCCGTATTTGCTATAGTTAAAAGCATTGGGATTTTTGGGTTTGCTTTCATTAATCAGCACTCCACTATACTTTATATATGTATGTCGATATTTTGAGATATCCTTATCCGAAAGAATCAATATCTTTGCATTGGCTGTGCTATAGCCTTCTTTTCCTTTGATCTTTTTAACTTTCAGTACAAGTTTGCCTGCGTTTCCGTATTCAGGTCCGTATGCATATCCATAAACCTCTACGTTTCCTTCTTCAAAAGTTTGTGTTTGCATATAATCTGATGAGTAGAATGTCAGTCCCATTCCAATCACCACACCAAAAAAAACAATCACAAGGCGTTTAAGGGTTTCTTCCGACCATTCAAAAATAAACAAAATAGCTACAATCCACAGGCAGATTCCACCAATGAACATAAAAGGGCTGTCAAACAAAACCATCATACCAATAAAATATGAAACCAAAAATAAAGCCAAGGGTCTTCTCAAGACGCCACCTCGCATTTAATATTCCATGATTACTGTCTTTCTCCTTCAGTAAAACCTTTTATCATTTCTTTTTCCTTGACACTCAATCCATAAAGGCTGTACACAAAATCGTCAACTATACTGTCATCTCTATCCCGGCAATCATGCATTATAGCAAGCCTTCCAATCGATTTTTCTGTCAACTTTGGTAAGGGAATGCGTTTCAGCGGCGTATGATACAATTCGAGCTGACCGCCCTTCCTTTTTCCATTGTTCTTTAGCCAGAAATAGACCACACTAGAATTCAGTATGCAGCAAATTGCCTTCATGTGATTTGCTCCCATTTTGCTGTGAATGAAATATATATCCGCACTTCCGTAGCAGGGTTTTTCCGTGTAAACAAAACGATTGTCAACGGCTCTGTGAGGAACCATTATTTTGGGACCATTGAAGATTTCTTCATCTCTATACCATTGAAGCTCATACCAATGCCTCGCCCCATTTATGACTTCACGCCTTTTTGAAAGAATCGCCCTGTAAGGATTCAAATGTTTCAACACGGCTTCGCCAGATGCTTTTCCTTCTTTTTCCATTTTATCATTTGTGACATACAATACAAGCTTTTCCGATTCCTTAAGTGAATAGCACCCTATATCCGAATTCTTATAAAAGGGTTTGAGGAATGGTGAACTCTTTAGATGCCCTGGCACTGCGCCTAGTGAATCAAATACATAAATGGGCTCGCGCAAACCCATGTTTTCCGCGCCTTCTATTATGTTGCGCTTGCTTGTCTTGTCGCATCCCGACACAAGGCCCTGCCTCACTTGACAAACATCTCCAATTGAGCATGCGGCATTGCCTCTGATGCTTCGCGACACTTCTCCGTATAAAGAATTTTCATATAATATAATGTTTCCGTCAATATCATATATGGATTCCTGCCTTATTTCATGCGAAGCAAAACTTTTCATTGCATCCTTCAGAGGAGCTACATTTCCCGATGCTTTTTTCAAAACGGTTTTATCTGAATAAGCCGGTTTCTTTTGAAGAGTAAAAAGCATATTATGCTGCCCCTTTGCGGAACTGAAAATGTTTACGCCGTCAAGCATATATATTTCCCTAAAGGATATGTTTTCGCTAAGGAAAGCCCTAAGTTTTTTTGCCCCATCCGCAGTGGTGAAATAATTCGTTGTAACATAGGACAAGACGCCGCCCGGTCTTAGCATTTCAACGGCCTTGTAAATGAAATAGTAAAAATAATCCATTTTGGCTTCATAGAAACGCTTCCCGAAATCCGACGATTTAGCCATTTTAAAAATGTCTCTATTTCCTTTTTCTCCCAGGTAGGGCGGATTGCCCAAAAGCAAATCATATGAATCGCCGAAATCGAAATCCGATATGGCATCCCTCTTGTAAATCGTCGGATTTATATCTTCTAGGCGAAACGTCCCGAGAAATCGGTTTAAAAGTACTATAATAAACATTTCGAGACCTTCACTATGCAGATCATTTGCGCAAAAACCCTCATTGACCTGTTTAAGCAGAATTTCATCTATCTCCTTGTCTGAATCAATACATGTTCTGAGGGCTTTATCCATCACAGAAAGCATCTTAAGAAAAAAAAGACCCGCCCCTGCTGAAATATCCATCGTACGGATTACCATATCGGGATTATCTTTTAGTATAATTCCCAAAGCCATATAGAAACCTAAGCAGTCGGGCCTCGCTATACCTTTTTTTATGAATTTTTCCTCCAGAACATAAAAAAGGCCTCTTTCAACAAGATAGGCCGCAACAGGCTCAGGCGTGTATACACTCGCCGTAGATGCACGCAAAGAGCCTTCCATATATTCAGGCAGAGAAAAGCCCTGCAAATACTCGTCTCCATATTCCTCTCCGGCAAATGTTTCAATAACCGGATCCATTGTTTGATCCATCTTTTCGGAGTATTCCTCTCCGATGTGCCTACAAATGAAGCCGCGATAAGCTTCTCTGCCGAGTCCATACTTTTCAAGCAAGCGGTTTCTGATAGACCCTATGTATGAAGCTTCTGCGCTCAAGCCTACATCTTCATATGTTTTTATGGTATCTCTGTCTCCTTTTCCCATAAATATCTCTCCGTTCAAATAAAAAATCTTAGTACCGCAATACTAAGATTTTTTTACAATATACATTCCGGGACCGGCCATGCTTACTCCATCCATGTTTTCCACAGTTCGATTCACAAGCAAATCGATGTCTTCAATTCTTGTGTCAATCCCTTTTTTCTTCAAGTATTTCATAATTGTAAGCAATCTGATAGGATATGTGCATGGGTTTTTGAAATAAGGATGTTTCCTTATCAATTGCTGTATTTTTTCAGACTCTTTCTCATAATAGCTTATGGTATCGTAACTTAAAAGGTTCTCCAACTCTTCAATATACGCTTCCAATTTGATTTTGTCGTTGTTTTTAATCAATTCTTTAATATTCTTCAACAACTTGTCAAATCGAATAGGTTTCGCACCATCGCTACTATCTAGTAACGGAACTTCCATTTAATCATTCCCCTTCCATAATCAATACAATACTACACTCAAATACTCTTTCTGTCAATCTCAAGCGGCCTTTTGAAAAACAATATGATGGTCCTTCCATTGACTGTTGGCACCGCCTCAACCAGTTCCCATCCCTCTCCCCCAAGACGGTTCACCAAATCCTGATCTTTCTTTGACATTACTAGATTTGTGGCTCCTGCCGTTTTTATGTGTTCAATCCTATATTCCCACATGGCAATCTCCCTATTCAATCAAGTCTTCCAATTTTTTATTGTGTGATTCAGAAAAAACTATGTCGCCGGCAAATATTTCCTCTACCTTCGCCTGGGATTTTTTAAGTTCATCCAACGAATTCCCATTAATCACAATACGGTCCCCATGAACCTCTACTTCGCATAGCAAATTGTTTCCCTCAATAAGAAGATAATATTCAACTCCCGAATCTACATCGTCTGGGATAAATGCATCTGTCTTTCTGATTTTCCCCATTAATCGTTCCCTATCAGGAACAATATAAACAGCCGAATATACTTGGAGTATTTCTTCTTCCTGCACCAGTTCAATTTTATTGATGATTTCAATCATCTTGTAAAACATCCATTGATTATTTTTGGCATAATTTTCATATGTCACATATCCTCTTATGTTGCAATATGATTCGTAGGCTTCTCTAAATTTGCCTTTCACCGTTTCAGCAAGCTTGCTGTCTACGAAAACCGACAAAATCCTGCTTACATAAAAGCTCACATCAAGCAGAAATACCCTTCCAATGAATATGTCTCCTTTTTTTAACATACCTCCCGATTCTATGTTTAATTTTTCTCCGCTTATTATATCTCTGCATGCAATGGATTCACCGACAGATGTCTCAATTGCTTCGCAAACCTTCATTTCCGAACGCATCCATGCCTTTAGCACGACCATATTCTCTTCTGGAATTTCTTGCCGGCTTTTGATGTAAATCTCTAAAATTCTCATCTGTCCGGATTCTGCATTAAATATGCTCCACTTGTCAAATCCCGTCAAGCTCCCTATGTTTTTCTCATACAGTTCCCGTGCATGTGTCATCTCATTATTTTCTTTTTCAATCCCGTAAATGTATACTTCATCAATCAATTTTTCTTCGATTTCTGCTAATTTATCGTAGTTCAATGTGGCACCTCTTTCCATGTTTGTGTTATCATTATCTTGAGGAGTGATGCATATGGCAGCCATAAAAATATATCATAAAAATCCTTATACAAAGGAATTTAAAGCCAATATAACGAAAATCGACCAAAAACCCGGCAAAGAGGTTCATATCAAGCTCAATCAAACGGCTTTCTACCCGGAAGGTGGCGGACAGCCCTGTGATTTGGGTTTCATAGGAGACTTTCGCGTCAAAAATGTCTTTGAAAAAGACGGCGAAATTTATCATGTGCTCGAAGATATTCCAAAACAGTTCGAGAATATTTCATGCCGGATTGACTGGAACAGACGTTTCGATTTCATGCAGCAGCATCTCGGGCAGCATATTCTTTCAGCTTCTTTCGAAAAACTTTTCGAGGCTGCAACAATAGGCTTCCATCTTACAGAAAACAATCTTACAATAGATATCGACAAGCAGCTATGCCACAAAGACCTTGCCCGTGTCGAATATTTTTCCAATCAGATAGTATTCGGAAGTCTAAATGTTAAAACTCATTATCCGTCAAACGCCTCTGAACTTGCCTCTTTTCCTTTGAGAAAGGATGTGGCCGGCTATGCGAATCCCCGCATAGTTGAAATAGATCAGTTCGACTACTCGCCCTGTGGAGGAACACATCCCAAACGTACGGGAGAGGTAGGAATAATTAAAATGACCAATTGCTCCACTCACCATGATGGACTCCGTATTGAATTTGTCTGCGGAAACCGTGCTTTAAAAGATTATGCCGAAAAAGCCCATGTTTTGTCAACCCTGAAATCGGATCTATCCTGCAGTGAAAATAGTTTGCCGGCTCGTTGCAAGGGAATGAAGGAAGATTTCAAGGAAATCGTCTCCAAGTATAAAAATACAACAGACAAGTTGCTTGCTTATCAGGTAGATGAAATGTTCGCCAAAAGCCGAGTACACAACAACCATCGCCTTGTTTCATATATTTTCGAAACAGACAATATAAAGGAAGCAAGCATTCTGACATCCAAGGTTCTAAAAAGAGATACATCGGCGATACTGATTCTTGTCTGTCCCGCAACCAATTTCACAACCGTTCTTTTGGCCTCATCACCCTCCGAAAATCCTCTAGATCTAAATCTCGTTCTTAAGGATTTGCTCGAAAAATATAATGGCAGGGGCGGCGGTAAGGCTCATCATGCACAGGGCATCATAAACGGTGAAGTGATATTTGAAGAACTTATTCATTCCTTGTACAGCAAAATCGCTCTTGAGCTTGAAAAACTCGAGGTAAAACAAATCTGATAACGCATAGCATTAAGCAATCGGCACAAAAACCGGTTGCTTTTTATTTTCTTGTATAAATAAGCCTGTTATTGTCCATCGCCGGCACTACATAACCTTCATTGCATAAATGACTTAGATGTGCCGAAATTGTAGTCCTGTTGAGAAAATGCTGTCCGATGTTCATGGAAACCCCCAGCTTTTCCATTGACAAAAGCATCAGCTCCTCCAATGATGCAGGTTCGGTCATGGCATCAATAAGTATTTCATTAACTCTGCTGATGGCTTTCCTGTTTTTTTCTATCAAGGCTTTCAGCCCATCTGCTTCGCAAATTTCCCCATGGCTTAACACATAGTACTCAGCATCCGATTCTTCCAAAACCTCAAGTGTTTTAAGATGCTCAGTTATATCAGATGAATACATCAGCTTGTATTTATCTATTATTTCAGGCGAGAAAAGAGCATCTCCCGTGAAAAAAACTCCATCTTCCGTTCTAAAACCTACCATGCCAGGACTGTGCCCCTTTAAATCTACGATTTCAATTCTGTTCCCTTCAAAATCGACAGAATCCGAATCGAAGATTTCACACGAGCATTCCTTGGCCATTAGGAACTTGTTTTTAAGCACCTTTAAAGGATCTGCTCCATATAAATAGAAGGGCTCTAAAATATTATTGTTTATCATCGCCGCCTCTAATTTTGACGACCATATCCTGCATCCGGTCTTTCCCTGCAAATAATGATTGCCTCCCCAATGGTCGGCATGCGAATGCGTATTCCAAATGCCTTTCAAGTGCAGCCCGTCAGACTCCATTGCCTTGTAAAGTTTTTTGCCCTTATCCGTATCATTTCCCGAATCGATCAGTATGACGCTTTTACCTTCTACCAGGGCGCCAACATTAGTTGGGCTTTTGAAATAATGCGAAAAACCTTTTATATGTTGAATGTTCATTTTTACACCTCGTTAATTGCTGTTGTCGGAAGTCCTCCGCTTAAGACTGAAATTATGTTTTCCGCAGCGATATCGGCCATCTTGCCTCTCGTCTCCCTTGTCGCGCTTCCAAGATGAGGGCTAAGAACTGCATTTGTAAGTAAAGAGAGTCCATCCGACAGTTTCGGTTCGTTCTCATACACATCCAAACCGGCGCCGGCAATTATTCCTTTTTCAAGCGCCTCGACTAGTGCTTCTTCATCTACCACCGGCCCTCTTGAAGTATTTATCAATATGCATGTTTTTTTCATTAATTTAAGCGCCTTCCTATCAATAAGATGGAGTGTTTCTTTTCCAAGAGGAACATGAATGCTTATTATGTCCGACTCCGCAAGAAGGCTCTCGAACCCAACATATTCCGCGCCCAAATCTTCAATGGCTTTTTTCCTGCCCCTGCTATAATATATAATCTTCATACCAAACCCCGCCGCCCTCTTTGCAACGGCCGTGCCAATTCTTCCGGCTCCAACAAGCCCGAGTGTTTTTCCCGAAACGCTTTGACCCAGCATGAATTCCGGTCCCCATCCCTTATAGAATCCATTTCTTGTCAATTGGTCCGCCTCAGGAATGCGCCTGGCCACTGCAAGCATCAGCGCAAAGGCCATGTCAGCCGTATCATCCGTAAGAACATCCGGTGTATTGCTAAGATAGATGCCCCTCTTTGTTGCCTCGCGCAAATCCATGTTGTTGTATCCTACAGCGTAGTTTGCAATTATTTCAACACCCTCCGCCGCATCCATTAGCTCTCCATCCACCCTGTCTGAAAGCATCGTTATTATACCTTGCTTCCCTTTAACCTCTTCAAGCAGTTCCTCGTATGTTAGGTTCCTGTCCAGCGGATTGTATGTAAAATCAAATTGCTCCTTAAGCCTTGTCATTGCCATTCCCGGCAATTTTCGGCTCGAAAACACTTTTTTCTTTTTATTCAAACTAACCACCTCCATAAAAAAATTATAGCACAAAGCATCCGTTTGGGATTCCAATTTTTAATAATATACTTTGTGAACCGTGCCATGTCATGGTAAAATAATCTAGAAAGGGTGATTATATGAATATAGCTATAGCAATTGCAATAGGATACGTCCTCGGCGCTATCCCATTTTCGTTTATTGTCGGAAAATATTACGGGAAAATCGATATTAGAAATGTTGGAAGCGGAAACCTTGGAGCAACGAATGTACTTCGTTCTCTAGGCAAGAAGGCTGCGGCACTAGCCTTTGCCGGAGACTTTCTGAAAGGCGTCGCCGCAGTACTTATTGGTAGCTCGCTTTGGGGATACGATTACGGAATACTCGCGGGTGCAGGTGCCATATTGGGCCATTGCTACCCTGCAACACTAAGATTCAAAGGCGGCAAAGGCGTAGCTACCGCCGCAGGGGTGTTGCTCGCATTAAACCCTATGCTGATTCTCTATCTCTTGCCGCTTTATGTTATTATGATCAAGGTCTTCAAGATTGTTTCGCTTTCATCAATCTTAATAGCGGCATCGACCCCCATAATAAGCTACTTCATGGGCATGCCGGATAATTTTCTCGGATTCGCGCTTCTAGCCTCGCTTTTCGTTATTTATAGGCACAAATCCAATATAAAAAAACTGCTCGCGGGAGAAGAAAAAAGAATAATCTGACAAACAACAATAAAAAGAACGGATTCCTTTTCGAAAGGAATCTGTTCTTTTTATTGTTGGCGGGACCGTGTGGGAATCGAACCCACCCAAGACGCTACTAACGCCTCACAGCTGGTTTTGAAGACCAGAGGGCACACCAGCACCCATCCGCTCCCATATTGATGCCTCGGTTTTTGATTATATCATAATTAATTTGATGATGGAATACCTTTTCAATATATGTATGTCAATATTAAAAAGGTATTCTCTTGTTTCCGTCTCTCTTTGTTATTTTAGCGTTGTCATAATGCTCCAATAGGGCTATAGAATATTTTCTCGACAAATTGAATTCATCCTTGAACTCTTTAAGGCTAATGAAACCCTGCTTCGAAAGTATTGCCTGCACTTTTTTCAGTATCTTTTCATATGAATCCTTGGAATAATACAATTCTTCACTAACTTTTACAAGTCGTCCTTCTTGAAGCAAGTATTCGAAAACGGGCATTTCCTTCTTCCCAATGTCCAGTCTTTCCTTTATCTGTGTAAAATTGTCAGGGGTCAATTCAGCATCGCTATAATAGTTTCCCAATTCGCCTGCAAGCTTAATGTCCTTGTTTGTCAGCTCTATTTTGAAGTTCTTCAGACTTACTGTATGCCCTTCGACTATTAGGGATCCCCCGTCCGACATTCTTTTCAGCAATTCCTCGAAAAACTCACCGCCACGCTCTCTCAAAAGTTTATTTTTCAATTCCTCTCTTGGAACGCCCCTCTTGTACGGATTTCCTATATGATATTCATTTGCAATTTTAAGAGCCTTTTCCTCTAGCCCCTCGAAACTTTGCATATGAATGTATGCCTCGTTCACAGAATATATGCTCTGCTCATCAAGGAGTTCCTTTAAGGCCGCCTCTATCTCTTCCATCTGGAACCCAGTGGCTCTATGCATTTCCTTCTTACCTAAGGCATACTCCGGTGCCTTTTTCACAAGCTGCTCGATGATTTCGTTTTTATTGCCTCCACTCTTTAATTCCAATGATTCAAGTGTTTCATTATTAAACCTTTTATGTTTTTCGGGATTGGAATCTATGATTTTTCCACCACCCACCGTTTCAAGTGGAGAATAATACCTGACGACAAAAAGATCCCCGTATTTAAATGCATGTGTCTTCTCTAGCCTAAGCTGTGCATAGCATGTTTCCCCCGGCTCGAGTATTTCTCTGTCCAGCAATACCAATCGGCACATTATTTCAGCCGATCCGTGGTAAAGCCTGAGCCTAGTCCAGTTCTCAAGCCTTCTTTTTTCGTCATTTGCAAGCGAAAGCTCTACGTCAACCATCATCGTATTTTTCATCGAGTCGGTTTGCGCAATAACCTCTCCCCTGCTCAATTCACTTTTCTTGATACCGGCAATATTAAGGGCCGCCCTCTGCCCCGCAAAGACCGTTTCCATATCTTCGCCATGAACCTGTATATTCCTTATTTTCGCTTTTCTCATACTCGGATAAATATCCAGCGTATCGCCTTTATTTATGGTTCCTTCCATAAGTGTTCCGGTCACGATAGTTCCATAGCCTGTGAGGCTGAAAACCCTATCTATTGGAATCCTGGCAGGTTTGCCGTAATCCCGTTCGCCTACTTTTTCACTCATTTCATCAAGCTTTTCAATAAGCCCTTCTATTCCTCTTCCGCTTACCGAATCCACTTCTAAAATCTCCGAATTTTCAAGGAAAGTCCCCTTTACGCGACTTTTAATATCCTCCTTCACCAATTCAATCCATTCGGCATCGGCCATGTCGCATTTTGTAAGTACTATAAGGCCTTGCGGTATATTCAAGAAGCTGAGAATATCCATGTGTTCCTTCGTTTGAGGCATTATACCCTCGTCGGCAGCGACAACAAGAATGACTATGTCCATGCCTAGTACTCCGGCCAGCATGTTCTTTATGAATTTTTCATGTCCGGGAACATCTATTATTCCAGCCCTTTTGCCTCCTGGCAAATCAAAATAAGTGAATCCCAACTCTATTGTAATTCCCCTTTTCTTTTCTTCCTTCAGACGGTCGGTATCCCTGCCTGTCATAGCCTTTATTAGGGTTGTCTTTCCATGGTCTATGTGGCCGGCTGTCCCTATTATCACATGCTTCATTGTATGTTCATCTCCTCCGACAGTTTTCCAAACGCTTCCGCTATTGCCGCAAGCTGTCCGTCAAAAATGGTTCTTACATCCAAAATAACCTTTTCCTCGTTTATTCTCGCAATTACCGGCGGATTGTTTTTCCTTAAACCTATTTCAATTTTTGATGCAGAAATATTTCCTCCGCCAATTGATACAACATAGGTCGGAAGCTTTTCCAGCGGCATTGAACCCCCGCCAACCTGCGATTCTCCTTTTTCAACACTGATTTCAAAGCCCCGAGTGTTGGCTTTTATCTTTTCGGCAAGTCTTTCCGCCCTATCTTTTAGGCAATCCACAGAAGCCGTCAAGAACCTAAGTGTAGGAACCTTTTCGAGTGCCTCATCGGGATCCAGATAATGCCTAAATGTCGCCTCAAGTCCAGCTATTGTCAGCTTGTCTACCCTGAACGCCCTCGTAAAAGGATTTTTCTTCATTTCATCAAGATACTTCTTCTTGCCAACTATTACTCCAGCCTGCGGTCCACCAAGCATCTTGTCTCCGCTGAAGGTAACAACATCGGCATATTTTACCGCTTCCTGAACAGTGGGTTCTCCCGACATTCCATGTTCGGAAAAATCAATGAGGGTTCCGCTTCCTATATCCTCCAAAAGAGGAATGCCCATTTTTCTGCCCAATTCCGCCAACTCTACTCCGGGTACTTCCTGCGTAAACCCGAGTATCCTGTAGTTGCTTGTATGAACCTTTAAAAGCACTCCCGTATTCTCGTTTATATTTTCCTTATAATCCCTCAGATGGGTCTTGTTTGTGGTGCCTACTTCATTCAGAATAGCTCCGCTCTGCCTCATTACATCCGGAATTCTAAATGATCCCCCTATTTCCACAAGCTGGCCGCGGGAAACGATGGCTTCTTTTCCTTCTGACAATGTATTCAAGGCAAGCAAAACAGCTGCCGCGTTGTTGTTTACTACAAAAGCAGCTTCGGCTCCGGTAATTTTACAGATTATCTCTTCTATATGGCTATATCTGAGGCCCCTCTTACCGCTTTCCAAATCGTATTCAAGCGTTGAATAATTTCCGGCCACCTGAATTATCCTTTCCACGGCGGATTCGCTTAAAAGCGCCCTTCCAAGGTTCGTATGAAGCACGACCCCCGTAGCATTTATGACGGAACGCAAATTATAAGCAGTTTTCATTTTTAATATGTCTAATGCATCTCTTAGAATCTCTTCTTTTATAATTATTGGATTTAACTCCCTATTTTCTCCCGTGAGGATTTTCTTTCTTGCCCCATCAATCGCTTCCCGTATGGATTCAAGAACCAACATTCTCGGATTTGCCAAAATCTTTTCTCTTATTTCCTTTTCCTCCAAAAGCTCGTCAACCTTCGGGAGATATCTTAATGATGAATTTTTATTCACTTTCTTCACCTCTTTATATTCTTTTTATTCTTTCTAATTTAGTAAATTATAACACAATACCACAAAGTTTTGCTTTTGCCATTTTCCATTTACACTTTAAATTATCCATAATTTCGCAATATTAAAAATTAATCCTTGATAAACCTTTTTAAAAAAACTATAATTTAGTTGATGCAGGAAGTAATTTGAAAATTCATACTTATCGTCATTTTACTAACAAGCCTGTATACACCAAAAGAAAGGGGGTCCCGACATATTTATTTCCGCATCTTAAGTATTCTTTTTCGTATTTAGGATTTTTTTATTTCAAAAATAAAAGGGGGACTTATTTAATGGAAGCTTTTAATGCTATAATTGGTCAAATAGGCTCGTTCGCTTGGGGACCGATCATGATTGTGTTCTTGGTTGGTACAGGTCTTGTTCTCACTATTGGAACAAGGATTGTTCAGTTCAGAAGAATCGGATATGCATTCAAACTTTTATTCTCGAAAGAATCAATGGGTGAAGGAGACATCACTCCTTTCCAAGCACTTATGACATCGCTAGCTGCAACAATCGGTACAGGCAACATAGCCGGTGTTGCAACAGCAATAGCAGTTGGTGGACCTGGAGCCATCTTCTGGATGTGGTGCACAGCTGCCGTCGGTGGAGCTACAAAATACGGCGAAGCCGTTCTTGCACTCAAATACAGAGTAACAAACGACAAAGGCGAAAAATCCGGCGGACCGATGTACTATTGCTGGAAAGGCATGGAAGACAAATTCGGTGGAAACTGGAAATGGCTCGGAATGTCATTTGCAATATTCGGATTCATCGCCGCATTCGGTATAGGCAACATGGTTCAATCTAACTCGGTTGCCGCTGCAATGGAAGAGACGGTTGGACTTAGCCCGACCATAACTGGAATTGTAATCGCAATCCTGACTGCCCTTGTTATACTCGGCGGAATCAAGAGCATCGGTAGAGTCACCGAAAAGATTGTTCCTATAATGGCTGTCATTTATGTTATCGGGTCACTTTTTATTCTATTTACAAATGCCGACAAAATAGGCATGGCTTTCGGAATGATTTTCTCAAACGCTTTCAACGCAAACGCAGTAAGCGGCGGACTCGTTGGAACCGTAATACGTATGGGTGTTGCGCGTGGCGTATTCTCAAATGAAGCCGGACTCGGTTCAGCTCCTATAGCCCACGCAGCCTCCAAGAACGACAATCCTGTAACTCAAGGAATCATAGCATCCCTCGGTGCCTTCCTTGATACCATCGTAGTATGCTCAATGACAGCTCTAGTAATACTGGTTTCCGGTGTAATAACTTTCGATGCAAGCGGCATGATGGTTGTATTAGACGACCTAACAGGCGCTGCTTTAACCTCGAGAGCCTTCGCAATCGCAATGCCAGGTGCGAACTTCGGAGCATTCCTCGTATCATTCGGGCTCATGTTCTTCGCTTTTTCAACTATCATTGGATGGTACTATTATGGATCGAAATGTGCAGAATTCCTTTTCGGACTTAAAATCGAACAAGCTTACAAATGGGCTTGGGTCATTTTGACCTTTGTCGGTGCAACTATTCCTCTTAGCTTCGTTTGGAACCTTTCCGACGCATTTAATGGCCTAATGGCTATTCCGAACTTGGTAGCACTTCTCGCACTCAGCGGATCAATCTTCAAATGGACCAAAGAGTATGAAGAAAAGGAAAAGCTTAGCGCATAATTCAAAACTAAAAGCCTGCCGGAATAATCCGGCAGGCTTTTTTATTGTTCTTTATTCTCTATCTGTAATACTTTTACTACACAACCTCTATGAAAGTCGCTCCCTTTTCCTTTACCCTACCTACTACCGCAAAATCAAGGTCGAGAGTATGCTTGTATATTTCCAAAAGTTTCTCGGCTTCAGCCTCAGGAAGGCTTATAAGCAGTCCACCGGATGTTTGGGGATCATAAAGTATGTTTTGCCTATCTATCGACACAGAGTCCGCAAAAACGGCTTCTTTTCCCACAAAACCCATGTTCTTGTAGGCACCTGCCGGTATTATACCCATGCTGGCCATATCGAAGGTTCCTTCTATAACAGGCACCTTTTCAGATTCAATGATGAAAGTTGTTTCGCTTCCCTTCGCCATTTCAAAAACATGTCCAATCAATCCGAATCCTGTCACATCCGTGCAAGCATTGACTTTAACTTCTTCCATTCCTTCTGCAGCCTCACGATTTAACGTGTTCATAACCTTGATGGCCCTGTCCACAACATCGTCATCAAGCAGTCCCGCCTTGATGGCGGTAGATAGTATTCCGCTTCCCAGGGGCTTTGTCAGAATCAAGACATCGCCTGGCTTGGATCCCGAATTGGTGAGCACTTTTCCCGGATGAACGAATCCCGTCACCGAAAGCCCGTACTTGGGCTCGTCGTCTTCAACCGAATGGCCTCCTATCAGAATGGCTCCGGCCTCCTTAACCTTGTCCGCGCCGCCCTTAAGTATTTCTCCTAAAATTTTTATTTCCAAATATTTGGGGAAACATACTATATTCATTGCAATGACAGGCTTTCCTCCCATTGCATAAACATCGCTAAGCGAATTGGTGGCAGCGATTTGTCCGAAAAGGTATGGATCATCAACAATCGGGGTAAAAAAATCAAGAGTCTGAATGATGGCTATTTCATCATTAATTTTATATACTGCTGCATCGTCAGATTTATCAAATCCAACTATAAGATTTTCATCTTCAAACTTTGGCAATTCTCGCAGAACCTGCGATAAGGTCTCAGGACCTATTTTCGCCGCTCAGCCTGAGCTTTTAGACAATTCCGTAAGACGTTTTATACTTCTCTCATCCATTTCCATTCCTCCTCAATAAATACAGATGCATTCTTCTATATTCGCATAGGTTTTTTCGCCTATGCCACTGATTTCCATTATTTCTTCCTTGGTTTTAAATCCTCCATTCTTTTGTCGGTATGCTATTATTCGGTCGGCATATGCAGGTCCTACGCCAGACAATTCTTCTAGGAGAGTCTTTCCCGCGGTATTTATATTGATAAGACCGTCTGTCGATTCTTCCACTGCAAGGCTTTCTCCAATTTCCGGAATTATTATTTTTTCCTGGTCATAAATCTTTTGAGCCAAATTAATCCGTTTAATATCGGCCGTGTCCAAAAGACCTCCGGCCATCTCCACCACATCTACGACACGACTTTCGGCAGGCAATTTATAAAAGCCCTCTGCGTAAACAGCTCCGCATATGTCTACATACAGAAATTCCGGGCTTTCCTGCTTCTCTTCCGATATGGGCGAAATTTTTTCGGCCTCCGACACTTCAGAAAGCTGCTCTAAAACTTTAAGATCCCTGTCCTTCTTCACTTTGAAACCCCATACGCCAACAAACGCCATGGCCAAAATCAATACAAAAATTATCACCTTGAACCGGTTCTCTCTGCCTTCAAACATTATAAGTACCTCCGAAATTCGTGACACATTTATAATACCACATATATCCAATTATGTGTATATGCTCTTTTATAGAACCCGCGTCTATTTTCTGTTATAATATTTGTTGTATCGAAAAGAGGTGATTCATTGACAATACTAAATCGTTCAATCAATAGATGTCTTATGTCCTTCCCGCTTATATTGGCAATGCTTTTTTCTTTTACTATTCCATCTCAGGCTCTTACGGCTTCAGACCTTGTAGGAGAATCGGCCATAGTTATAGACTATGATTCGGGAGACATTCTATATTCCAAAAATCCTGACAGAAAAATGTACCCTGCCAGCACAACAAAAATAATGACAGCTCTTCTTTCTCTTGAGAACCTGGAGCTTGACACCAATGTAGTAATTGATAGCGAAACACCTTTCACAGATGGAAATCGGATTTATCTATTTGAAGACGAAGTTATATCAATAAGAGATTTGCTTCATGCGCTTCTTATTGAATCTGCCAACGATTCCGCCGTAGCTCTGGCAAAGGCGGTTTCAGGCGATGTGGATACCTTTGTGGCTCTTATGAACTCGAGAGCAAAGGAACTCGGCGCAACAAACACCCACTTCGCCAACCCGAATGGCCTTCCCGACACCGAGCATGTCACAACTGTACACGACATGGCTCTGATTGCCCGTAAGGCCTTTGAAAACGATGTTTTTCGAGAGATTGTAAAGAAAGTCAACTACACCATAGCCCCAACTGAAAAACAGCCCGAATCCCGATATCTAAAGAATGGAAACCGATTCCTTTGGGGAACGGGAAGCAGTAATCAGATTTACTATGAGGGCAAGTGGATAGACATAAAATATCCGCTTGTCGACGGCATAAAAACAGGATACACCATAGCGGCTCAGCAGTGTCTTGTAACAACGGCGTCTAAGGGAGGCCGCAGGATAATAACAGCCGTCTTCAAATCGCAGCAAAAGAATATATATACAGACTCGCGTAAGCTTATAGACTACGGGCTTGATTCCTTTAAAAATATAACACTTTCAAACAAGGGAGAGCGTGTTATCACTGTGGATATTTATGGTGGAAAGGAAAACACCCTCGAAGTAATAAGCGGTGAAACCTTTATTCACTCCCTGGCAAACGATGTGGACCCAGCTTCAATCAAAAATAATATCCGGTTAAACGAAAATCTGAATGCTCCCGTCATGAAGGGCGACCTTGTTGGTGAAATAAGCTTTACAATAAATGAAAATCTTATCGGAACTGTCCCTTTACTTGCAGATAAAACCGTACTCGAAAAAACTTGGAAAGATTCCCTAAAGGAATATTGGGAGAATATAAACTGGATTACAGCCTTTCTTTTGATTATTCTCTTCTATTTGGCATGGAGAACATATGTTACCACTAAAAAACTAAAACACATAAAAAATAAAAAACGCAAAATCAGTAAATCCCGATGACAAATACCATCGGGATTTACTATTGTTTTCTTTTTTAGAACCTGTATTTTGCTATATAGCGGCGATTACTTCTATTTCAACATTGACTCCCAATGGAAGTCTTGCAACTTCAACACAAGCCCTTGCTGGTTTATGCTCATTAAAATAAGTACCGTAAACTGCGTTTATTTTTCCGAAATCATCCATATTTTTAATGAAAATTGTTGCTTTAACAACATTTTCAAGACAAGTTCCGGCATCAACGAGAATAGCCTTTACATTTTCCAAGCATTGCTTCGCTTCGTCCTCTATCCCTGACTTAACCAATTCTCCCTTGGCGGGATCAAAAGGCACCTGGCCCGATACATAAATCATGTCACCTGCAATTACCGCATGTGAATATGGCCCTACAGCAGCCGGCGCATTTTCAGTATTAAACATTTTAATTTTCATCTGTCTACCTCCATGTAGTTTTATCAACACTATTTTACTACAATATTAACAAGTTTCCCAGGAACATATATGAATTTCTTTATTTCCTTGCCTTCTATTGACTTCTTAACCTTGTCCATATCCATTACTAGCTCTTTCACAGCCTCTTTATCAGCCTTTCTTTCTACCGAGAATCGTTCCTTCACTCTTCCGTTTATTTGAACCACAATTTCCACTACATCTCGAACAGTTTTAGCCGGATCGTATGTGGGCCATGACAAATTGTGTACACTTTCTTCATGTCCCAATATCTGCCACAATTCCTCCATCATATGGGGTGCAAACGGTGCAAGCAGTGTCAGAATTGTCTCAATTGACTGTTTCATTGTAGCCTGGTCATAATCTTTATCCATATATTTATATGTCTCGTTTACAAGCTCCATAATTGCGCTGATTGCAGTATTGAAATTGAATCGGCCTTCCACATCCTCTGAAACCTTCTTGATTGTGGAGTTAATGTAATATTGCATTTCTTTTTCCATCGGGCCGTCGATTTCTTTGCCTTCGGATTTAACTGCATCCAACACGTAATGCACAAGTCTCCATACCCTGTTTAGGAATCTGAACGAGCCTTCAACTCCCGCATCGCTCCACTCAAGGTCTTTTTCAGGCGGGGATGCAAACAATATGAAAAGACGCGCAGTGTCCGCACCATATTTAAAAATTATTTCCTCAGGACTAACAACATTGCCCTTGGACTTGGACATTTTAGTCCCATCCTTCAAAACCATGCCCTGTGTCAGCAGATTCTTAAACGGCTCGCTCTCAGGCGAAAGTCCCTGGTCAAATAGAAATTTATTGAAGAAACGCGCGTAAAGCAAATGCAAAATTGCATGCTCGACACCACCAATATATTGGTCTACGTTCATCCAATATTTAGCCTTTTCCTTGCTAAAAATTTCATTGTCGTTTCTTGCATCCGCATATCTTAGGAAGTACCATGACGAGCAAACGAATGTGTCCATAGTATCTACTTCTCTGCGTGCCTCTCCTCCGCAAATTGGACAAGTCGTGCGTACGAAGGTTTCACTCGAGCCTAGAGGCGAATCGCCTTTTCCACTAAAAGCAACATCGGTTGGCAGTTTTACAGGAAGATCCTCTTCAGGAACTGGAACCTCTCCACATTTGTCGCAGAAAATTATCGGAATAGGTGCTCCCCAATAACGTTGCCTCGAAATTAGCCAATCCCTAAGCCTGAAATTAACAGTTCTCTTGCCGATTCCTGCTTCTTCCATATATTCGCTTACCTCGTCAATGGCTTGGCCGCTGTCCATTCCATTGAACGCATCAGAATTTATCATGATTCCTTTGCCAACATAAGGTTCTTCCATGTCTTCAGTCAGCAGTTCATCTTCCGGTGTAATCACAGGAATTATCTTAAGTCCATACTTCTTTGCAAATTCAAAGTCCCTTTCGTCATGGGCAGGCACCGCCATTATGGCTCCTGTGCCGTATCCCATAAGAACATAATTGGCAACATAAATCGGTATTCGCACACCATTTAATGGATTAATGCAGTATTTGCCCGTGAAAAAACCTTCTTTTTCTACATTAGCTGATGTTCTTTCTATGTCGCTCGAGGATCTGATCTTTGCCATGAATTCATGGTAACCATCCTCGTACTCCGTTCCTTTAACCATTTCATAAACCAATGGATGCTCAGGAGCAAAAACCATGAATGTGACTCCATAGGTCGTATCGGGCCTTGTGGTAAATACTTCCATATTTTCTTCCATGCCCTCAATTTCAAAAATCATTTCCGAACCATAGCTCTTCCCAATCCAATTCCTCTGCATAGTCTTGACCTTTTCCGGCCAACCTTCCAACATATCCAAATCATCAAGAAGCCTTTCGGCATAGTCTGTAATCTTGAAATACCATTGCTCAAGATTCTTCTTTACGACAGTTGTTTCACATCGTTCACACTTTCCGTTCACTACCTGCTCATTTGCAAGTACGGTTTCACATGAAGGACACCAATTAACTGCTGATTTCTTCTTGTATGCAAGTCCGTTCTTGTACAGCTGCACAAAAATCCATTGAGTCCATTTGTAGTACTCCTCGCTACATGTGGTAACTTCTCTATCCCAGTCGTAGCTTAGACCCAATTGCTTGAGCTGACGCTTCATTTCAGCGATATTCTGCTTCGTCCATTTGTCGGGATGGATGTTATTTTTGATTGCCGCGTTTTCCGCCGGCAAGCCGAAAGCATCCCAGCCTATCGGATGAAGAATGTTGAATCCGTTCATTTTCTTGTAGCGAGCAACTACATCTCCTATGGAATAATTTCTAACGTGTCCCATATGCAATTTACCTGAAGGATAAGGAAACATTTCAAGCACATAGTATTTTTCCTTTTCCGGATCCTCATACACCTTGAAGATATTTTTTTCTTCCCATTCCTTTTGCCATTTCTTTTCGATTTTATTAAAATTGTATCGTTCCATAAAGTTACTCCTCCCTCTTTAAAATCTGCAATAAAAAAAGCACCACTAGAAACAATCGTCCCCCATAGGGACGAGATTTTCTCGCGGTACCACCCTACTTGGCAATTAAGCCCTCTTGAAGCCTGATAAAGGAAGCCACTCCTATTTTTATCGGGGCGAGTTCGGATTGTTTCTGTGCCGGCTTCCAGCTTCCACAGGCTCTCTTTGACAGAAGGATCTTCTTACTGCTCCCCATATTCTATATTCAATTACTATCTATTTTAATTATTTTCCAGCAAACTGTCAACATCCAATCGGACGGAACCGCTCCAAAGTTTTTCCAAATTATAGAACATCCGTTCCTCAGCCTTGAATATATGCACAACCACATCTCCGTAATCAAGAAGTATCCATCTTCCATTTCTATATCCCTCTTTATGGGATGCAAGAATATCACTCTTTTTCAGTTGATATTCTATCTCATCAGCTATCGCCATTGTGTTTCTGTCCGAGCTGCCTGTAGCAATAACGAACACTTCCATTTCGCTTGAGAGTTTCGAAATGTCAAAAACCTCTATGTCCGTTCCGTTTTTTGCGTCAATCGCTTTTACGATTTCGCTTATTTTCAAATTATCTATCTTAAACACCACCTTTTTTTATCCCTTTAACATTCCCGGATATCAAATCATTTCTTGCATATATTGTGTTTATATTTATGACTTCCCCTTTTCCTATCAGATACAGAAGCGTTTTATCTATTGCCGCGAGAATCGCTTGGTCCAAATCCGAAAAGGCCTTCTCTCTTATTTCATCGACGCCTTCAAAATCTCTGGAAATTTCCATTATATCGGCAAGATATATTATCTTTTCAAGCTTCGACATGCCGGTCCTTCCAAATGTATGATTCATTATGGCGTTTAAGACATCCCTGTCTTTCACTCCGTACTTCTTTTCTGCGATGCTTGCTCCCACTATTCCGTGATACAGATTTATTGAGCCGCATATTGACAAATGCTCGTCACGAAGATTTTGTTTATCTACATATATTCGCATTTCATCATCGCTAAAGTTCTTGGCATAGTCATGGAAAAGGGCCGCCGTTTCAGCCTTATCCTTTGAAACCCCATGTGCCTCGGCTAGCTCAATCGCCACTTCAAGGACTCCCATAACATGTTTAAACCTCGATTTCTTCAGATTCCCCGCAAGCCAGAAAACAAGGTCTTCTTGGTTATTCACAATTATCCTCCGAATACAGTTCGTTCTTCAATATATAATGCTCTACGGCTTCCGGAAGAAGGTACTTTATCGGTCTGTTGCCTGCTATTCTATTTCTTATGTCTGTAGATGAAATATCGACCGCCGAAACTACCATTGTCTGTATTTCAGCACTATAATTTTCTTTGTAATACTCAATCATTGCCAACATATTGCTGTTCGTTACACCGGGCCGCGTAGCGGCAATGAATTTGCACATCGTTAGCAATTCAGCCGATTCCTCCCATGTTTCAATCGTGCTTATCGCATCCGCTCCTATAATGAAATAGAACTCTACTTTCTTGTCCGAATATTTTTTATTGAGTTCCCTCATGGTCTCTATGGTATAGGAAACATCCTTCTTGTCTATTTCTATACGCGAAACATCCAAATACGGATTTGTCATGGTTGCAAGAAGAATCATAAGGTAACGATGCTCACCTTTTGTGATTTTCATCTCCCTCTTGTGTGGCGGTATTCCCACTGGAATGAAAATGACCTTGTCAAGATTATAATTTCGCCTTATCTGCTCGGCTATTACAAGGTGTCCATAATGGATGGGATCGAAAGTCCCTCCCATAATACCTATCTTGTATCTTTTATCATCCTCAAGAACCAATTGATTTTTAAACATTTTATCCTCCGCAAAAGATCCATTTTCCCTAAAAAAATCTACGGCAATTCTATAGTCTTATTATCCTTTGATTCTCTATATATAACAAATTTTCTTCCAATAGACTGTACAAACTCCGCTTTAAGACTGTCGGCCGCTTCGTTAGCAGCTTCCTTGGCTGTCAAGGAACAATTTTCAAGGACATGCACCTTTACGAGCTCTTTGGACTCAAGGATTTCACCCAATTGAACCAACACGGCTTCAGTGATTCCATCTTTTCCTATTTGCATCTTTACACCAAGGCCGTTAGCCAATGCCTTAAGATAGCCTCTTTGTTTTCCCGTCATTAAAAACACCTCCTTTATTCAATGTAATCAAATTCGTATCCCTCTATTTTTATTATTGAGCCATCGCCTGCGCCCACTTTTTTGAGTTCTTCGAAAACGCCCTTCTTCTTGAGTATTCCCTGAAACCTCTGCACAGAATCCCAATCCTCAAAATTAGTTGAATTCATCAATTTTTCGACTGAGTAGCCGGTGATAATGAATGTTTCATTCTTTCTCTCAATATTCCAGTCGCGTTCCTTTTTCTTATAGCGATACACTTTATGCTTATCCTTGTCTTCTATGGCGATTTCCGTTTCAGCGGGTTGCAAATTGTCCAGCATTCCCGTGATATGCTTCATTAGGTCATCCAAGCCTTCGCTTGCAGCAGCGGATATTGCGAATACTTCGTATCCCCTGCTTTCTATTTCACTTCTAAAAGTATCTATGACGGTCGTGTCCAAAGCCAAATCGGTCTTGTTGCCCACTACAATCTGTTTTTTTGCAGACAAATCCATTGAATAGGCCCTGAGTTCCTCGTTTATCATTTCGAAGTCTTTTATCGGATCTCGTCCCTCTGAGCCTGAAATGTCAACAACATGCACAAGCAAGCGAGTCCGTTCTATGTGCCGCAGAAAATCATGCCCTAGACCTGTTCCTTCATGCGCCCCTTCGATCAATCCCGGTATGTCCGCCATTACAAAGCTCTTGCCCTTAACCGCTTCTACCACGCCCAAATTTGGATGGATTGTAGTAAAATGATAATTCGCAATTTTGGGTTTAGCCTTAGAAACCTTTGAAAGAATCGTTGATTTGCCAACATTCGGCAGGCCTATCAGTCCGACCTCTGCAAGCAACTTAAGCTCAAGCACCAGCAACTTCTCATCACCCGGATCACCGGCTTCCGCAAAGCTTGGCGCCTGGCGTATTGAACTTTTGTATCTTGTATTTCCATTCCCGCCTTTTCCACCCTTGGCTATCACGACCGACTGCCCTTTTTCAACAAGATCCGCAAGTATCTCACCTGTTTCCTCGTCCTTTACTACTGTTCCCGGCGGCACATGGAGTGTGAGATGGCAACCCTTCTTGCCAAACCTTTGCTTCTTGGCGCCGTTTTCTCCGCTTTCCGCCTCATACTTTGTCTTGTATCGAAAATCCATGAGAGTTTTCATTCCATCATCCACCTGAAGAATTACATTTCCTCCATGGCCCCCATCTCCGCCGTCTGGTCCACCGTCCGGAATATATTTCTCGCGTCTGAATGAAATGGCTCCATCTCCGCCTTTGCCTGCTCTTACCGATATTTTTGCCTCATCTATAAACATATTTTCACCCTCTAATAATAAAAATCCCATACCTCATATAAGGCATGGGCTTTTTTTCTATTGAACATCAACATTTGCCGGATAAACACTGGCCTGTTTTCTATCCTTGCCTTTTCGTTCGAACCTTAGTACTCCATCAGCTTTTGCAAACAGCGTGTCATCGCCGCCTCTTCCAACATTCAAACCCGGATGGATTTTCGTGCCTCTTTGTCTGACAAGAATACTTCCAGCGCTAACAAATTGACCATCAGCCCTTTTGACACCAAGTCTCTTTGATTCACTGTCTCTACCGTTCCTTGACGAACCGACACCCTTCTTGCTTGAGAAAAGTTGGAGATTCATTTTAATCATCATAATCATCGCACCTCCTTACACAAATACTAACATAATCGGGATAGCTTTCAGCAACGCCTCTGTATCCCACATAAATCGTTTTCAGTATTGCCGCTACCCTTTGTTTTTCATTAAATGGCAACGTTTTCGGAACCTCGCATCTAAGATAGCCTTCAGCAATTTCATAATCGAAATCAACACCGGTCAATTCGCCCAATGCGTTGACCGCCGTCTGTGCAAGTACCGAAACACTTGCGCAAACTATGTCCCTTCCGTAATCCTCGCTTTCAGCGTGTCCGGAAACCTCAAACCCCATGATTTCAGTACCATTTTTTAAAACTATTATTTCTATCATGACGTTCTTCCAGCTTTCCTATGCGTTAATCGCGTCAATCTTGACTTTTGTATACGGCTGTCTATGTCCTTGCTTCCTTCTGTAATCCTTTTTTGCTTTATACTTGTAAACGATGACCTTAGGTCCTTTGCCCTGCTCAAGAACCGTTGCATCCACCGAAACACCTTCAATATAAGGTTTCCCGAAGGAAACTTCGCCTTCGTTGGAAAAAGCAAGAATCTTCTCGAAATTTATCTTTCCACCTTCAGCTTCATTGAGTTTTTCAATGAAAAGTGTATCGCCTTCTTCTACTCTGTATTGTTTTCCACCAGTTTCAATAATTGCATACATACCTTGTACACCTCCTCTAAAAAATCTCGCCAAATTCAGGCGTCCATAGGCTCTTAATACCTGATTCGCGCGGTTCTCCGTGCTTACGCATGATAACATACATAAAACACATAGTCAACAAGTCGATTATATCACAAAAGCATCATATGACCCACAAATGATAATGTCCTCTTATACCACAAATGATTATGTCCCAATTATAGTATAATAAACCCTCATAAAATAGAAATGAGGTGGACACAATTAGAAAGGTGATACTTACAATGGATGAAAATGAAAAATTTCAAATTATTAAAAGACTTGTTGATACAAATGGTAATAAACAAACATCATGTT
>JAENWJ010000005.1 GCA_016649995.1 Peptostreptococcaceae bacterium | reverse complement strand
GGCTATAAATAACAAGTATACTTTTTTTATGTTTTACCATTGCCGTCCCCCGCATTCTTAATTAGTGATAGTATCAAGGCTTGGATTTTTTATAGTAAGGTTTTTTACTATTTCGTACAACAAAAATCCGCATCTTGCGATGCGGATCTTCCATAGCATATTATTTGTCGTCAATCTCCACTTCAGCCTCAAGCACCTTCGCTATAGATACAACCGAATCACTCTCATCTATCCGCATTAACTTGACCCCTTTAGTGCTTCTTCCCATGGTGGATATTTCATCCACTTTCAATCTTATAACTATACTGGAAGAATTGATGATGAACAATTCATCTTCCTCGTCAACTACTATCGCGCCTGCAAGACGACCTGTTTCATTAGTTGCATTATAAGTTTTAACGCCCTGGCCGCCTCTAGTCTGAACCCTGTAAAGACCCATTCGGGTCCGTTTTCCGAATCCGTTTTCACTTACCACTAGCAACTTCCTGCTGTCGTCCGCGATTTCAAGGCTTACCACATGATCGTCTTTTTTTAATTTGATTCCCTTGACGCCTTTGGTATTTCTTCCTACGCTACGAACTTCCTCCTCTTTAAACCTTATAGATAAACCATTTTTTGTGACCAGCATTAGATCCCGTTTACCGTCTGTCTTTATTACCTCAATAAGCTCGTCGCCATCCTTTAGATTGATGGCGATAAGTCCTGTTTTCCTGGAAGAATCATATTGGCTAAGCTCGGTTTTTTTAATTATTCCATTTTTGGTAGCCAGAACCAAGTAAGAACTGTCCTCGAAATCCTTAAGTGGAATAATGGCTGTCACTTTTTCGTCATTATCCAATTGCAAAAGATTTACGATAGCCGTTCCCTTGGCCTGTCTCTTGGCTTCGGGAATTTCATATGCCTTTATCCTATATACCTTCCCCTTGTTGGTGAAAAACATAATATAGTTGTGTGTCGTTGTTGTAAATATATTCTTTACAAAGTCTTCTTCTCTCGTTGAAAGCCCTGTTTTTCCTCTGCCTCCACGCTTCTGGCTAGTATATGTGTCGCTGGGAACCCTTTTCACATATCCGTAACGCGTTAGGGTTATTACTGCTTCCTCGTCAGCTATTAGATCTTCGTTATTCATATCCTCGGCTTGCGCTCTGATTTCGGTACGACGGTCATCACTGAACTTATCTCTTATTTCGGTTATTTCCTCTTTTATTATGCTCATAAGGAGTTTTTCGTTTGCTAGTATTTCCTTGTATTTATTGATTTTTTTGGTAAGATCCATGTATTCGTTTTCGATTTTTTCTCGTTCAAGTCCCGTCAGCTTCTGAAGCCTCATGTCCAATATGGCCTGCGATTGAATTTCTGAAAGTGCAAATCTATCAGAAAGTTGGTTTCTTGCTTCATCAGCATTTGCAGATTTTTTAATCAAAGCTACTATCTCATCAATATTGTCCAATGCGATTCGGAGACCTTCAAGAATATGCGCGCGCGCTTCTGCCTTATTTAAATCAAATTGCGTCCTTCTCGTCAAAACATCCTTCTGATGGATAATATAATGAGAGAGTATTTCCTTAAGATTCAATGTTTTTGGCTCACCATTGACCACGGCAATCATTATTATGCTAAACGTTGTTTGCAATTGGGAATGTTTATATAGCTTATTTAAGATTATCCCTGAATTTGCATCCTTCTTCAGTTCGATTACAAGCCTTATTCCTTCCCTGTTGCTTTCATCCCGCAAATCCGAAATGCCTTCTATTTTTTTATTTCTTACCAAATCAGCAATACTCTCAATTAGTTTTGATTTGTTAACCATATAAGGAATCTCTGTTACTATCAGCGCTTCCCTTCCCCTTTTCATATCTTCGAGTTCAATCCTCGCACGAACTCTCGCTTTGCCTTTACCGGTGCGATAGGCCTGCTTTATCAATTCCGTTCCCATAATAATTGCGCCCGTCGGGAAATCCGGTCCTTTTACAACTTTTATGAGTTCGTTTATTTCAGTCTCCGGATCATCTATCAGCATTATTGTCGCATCTATTATTTCCCCAAGATTATGCGGGGGTATCGACGTAGCCATTCCTACCGCAATTCCGCTGGAACCGTTAACTAATAGATTTGGGTATCGGCTAGGCAGAACAGACGGCTCCAGAAGCTCTTCATCGAAGTTCGGCACAAAATCCACTGTTTCTTTTTCTATGTCCCTAAGCAATTCTTTTGAAATTTTGGCTAATCTCACCTCTGTATAACGCATGGCGGCTGCGCTGTCGCCATCAATTGACCCGAAATTGCCATGCCCGTCTACCAACAAGTACCTTGATGAAAATTCTTGCGCCAAGCGTACCATTGCGTCATATACGGCCGTATCTCCATGGGGGTGGTACTTACCCAATACATCACCGACAATACGCGCGGATTTTCTATGGGGTTTGCTCGGATCAAGATTCAACTCATTCATAGCATACAGAATCCTTCGGTGAACAGGCTTGAGTCCGTCCCTGACATCCGGCAATGCCCGGCCCACGATGACGCTCATTGCGTAATCAATGTATGATTTCTTCATTTCCTTTGTGATGTCTACTTGAATGATATTCTTGGTTTCCATTGTTTCCATTGTTTCCCTCCCAATTTCTTGCTCACTAACTCAATTTGCTCATTAATCTTGTTTTTAAAGAATATCCATTATTGATATCGTTTTTCTATATATCTAGATTTTTAACATATTTAGCATTTTCCTCTATAAATTCCCTTCTGGGCTCAACTTTATCACCCATGAGAATAGTAAAAATTTCATCTGCTTCCACAGCATCTTCTATAGCTACTCTTTTCATTATTCTCCTTTCCGGATCCATGGTGGTTTCCCACAATTGTTCCGGATCCATTTCCCCGAGACCTTTGTATCTTTGTAGGCTTATTCCTTTTCTCCCAATATCGGCAAGAAGTGTGTTTAATTCTTCATCTGTATAAACGTAGTGTTCGCTCCGTCCCTTCTTTACTCTATATAAAGGCGGCTGGGCTATATATACGTATCCGTTCTCCAAAAGGGGTTTCATGTATCTGAAGAAAAATGTCAAAAGCAGTGTCCTTATGTGTGATCCATCGACATCTGCGTCAGTCATTATTACAATTTTATGGTACCTTAGGCTGTCCAGGTCGAATTCGTCTCCGATCCCGCAACCAAATGCTGTAATCATAGCTCTTATTTCAGTGTAATTGAGCATTCTTGTCAGATTCGCTTTTTCAACATTAAGTATTTTTCCCTTAAGCGGCAAAATAGCCTGTATAGCTCTGCTTCTTCCCTGTTTTGCACTGCCTCCGGCCGAATCTCCCTCTACAAGAAAAATTTCAGTTTTCTCGGGATCCTTTTCTGAGCAATCTGATAATTTTCCAGGCAATGAAAGTCCATCCAATATACCTTTTCTTCTGGTAAGTTCTCTTGCTTTTCTGGCGGCTTCCCTGGCTCTTGAAGCCTTGATGCATTTTTCGATTATTGATTTTGCATCCGCTGGATTTTCTTCCAAAAACCTTTGGATCACTTCTCCTGTTATGGATTCCGTAATTCCCCTTATCTCACTGTTTCCAAGCTTGGTTTTTGTTTGTCCTTCAAATTGCGGCTCTAGCAGTTTTATAGAAACAACAGCCGTCAAGCCTTCGCGTATATCCTCTCCTTGAAGATTTGTATCCTTTTCTTTCAAGTAATTGAACCGGCGTGCGTAGTCGTTTATGTAACGCGTAAGCGCCGTCTTGAAGCCAATTAGATGGGTTCCGCCCTCCTGGGTGTTGATGTTGTTTGCATAGGTGAATATATTCTCGGTATAGGCCGTTGTATACTGCAGTGCCAATTCTACAGTAGTATTGTCCTTTTCGGACTCGGAATATATTATGTTTTCGTGAATTGCATCTCTATTCTTATTTAAATATTTTATAAATTCTTTTATTCCGCCTTCATAATGAAATGTTTCTTTTTTTTCTTTTTCATCTCTTTTGTCTTCTAATATTATTTGAATTCCCTTGTTCAAAAAAGCCATTTCTCGAAGTCTATGCCTTAATGTATTGTATTCAAAAATCACTTCATCGAAAATTTGATCGTCCGGCATGAAAACGGATTTAGTACCCGTTTCTTCGGTTTTTCCAATTACTTGCAGTTCCGTTACTGTGTATCCTCTTTCATAACGTTGCTTGTAAATTTTACCGTTTCTTTTAACCTCGACCTCAAACCACTCTGATAAGGCATTTACAACAGAAGCTCCCACGCCATGCAATCCACCGGAAACCTTGTATCCGCCGCTGCCGAATTTTCCCCCTGCATGAAGAACTGTATGAATAACTTCCACTGCAGGTTTTTTCATTTTCTTATGCATATCAACCGGCATTCCGCGCCCGTTGTCTATAACTGTTATGGAATTATCTTCGTTAATGGTTACTTCTATTCTACTGCAATATCCTGCCAATGCTTCATCTATACTGTTGTCAACTATCTCATACACCAAATGATGCAATCCTCTTTCTCCGGTTGATCCAATATACATTCCAGGTCTTTTTCTAACGGGGTCTAACCCTTCCAAAACCTGAATTTGGTCTGCATTATACTCCTGCGTAACTTTTGCTATCAATTTCTTTACCTCCCTGAGGTTTTTCTATAATATAATCCGTTATTATAATAAGAAAAATATCTATTTGATTCTCTTCCATCTTATCTATTTTATCATTTTTCTTATCTTTTTACTGCAGGCGGCATGCCTCTTTTGTTTTTTTCCATTGCCCTGCCGCCATCTACATAAAAAATTCTACCATCTTTTATGTCCTCTTTTAATAATTCGGGAATTTCTGTCATTGTTACAAATATTTGTACATTTCTCAGACTTTTTATCAATTCCATTTGCCTGCTTTCATCAAGTTCACTCATTACATCATCTAAAAGAAGAATTGGATATTCGCCGGTTTCAGCCTTCACTATCTCTATTTCAGAAAGTTTCAAAGAAAGTACTGCTGTCCTTTGCTGTCCCTGCGAACCGAAATTTCTAACATCTATTCCGTTTATCGTTATAGATAAATCATCCTTGTGCGGACCGCAGGTTGTATATCCCCTCTCTAAATCTTGCTCTCTTCTTTTTTTCATTGTTTCAATAAAAATATTTTTCTTTTTTTCAGCATCATTTTCTTCTTCATTTTTTATGTTTGCTTTATATAAAACTTCAATATTTTCTTTATTCCCTGTGATTTTTCGATGTTTTAGCCTGGAAATCGTATTCAATCTTTTTATGAATATATTTCTTTTTTCAATAATCCTTGATCCTTCAATGGCAAGCTGTTCATCCAAAACATCCAATAAATCCATAGAAATATTATTGTACTTATTTTGTCTAAGCAAATTGTTTCTTTGAGATAAGATGCGATTATACTGTAAAAGGTGATGATAGTATCCCGGACTTATATGTGAAATCTCACGATTCATGAATCTTCTTCTTTCTGAGGGACCTTCCTTTACCAGTTTTAAATCCTCCGGAGAAAAAATCACAACATTCATTTTTCCAAAAATGTCAGAGAGCTTTTCAAGACTCGATTCATTTACTCTTATTTCTTTTTTCCCTTTTTCTCTCCATCTTAAATCTATTTTCTGCTCTCTCCCTCTGCAAAAGAATTTTATTCTCAATGCGGCATTTTCTTCTCCCATCATAATCATATCCCTGTCGTTGGATGTTCTAAAAGACTTTCCAAATCCACCAACATACAGTGATTCTATTATATTTGTCTTTCCCTGTGCATTCATTCCATAAAAAACATTAAGCTTTTTATGGAATTCAAGAGAAATACAATCATAATTTCTAAAATTCATCAAGTTGATACCCATAATATACACTAAAATAGCTTCCTTTCATTCTTATTTCAATATAGGCTTTTGTTGGAATCAATTTTAAATTCCTTACCTTGAAATTCCACTATATCTTTCTTTTTAAGCTTCCTGCCCCTTCTTTTTTCCACCTCTCCATTGACCTTTACAAACCCATCAATAATAACAAGCTTGGCATTTCCTCCTGTTCCCACTTCTCCGCAAAACTTAAGAAATTGCTCAAGTTTTATTATTTCAGTATCAATAAATACAGTTTCCATTTTATCTCCTTTATTTTAATGTTTCATAAAAAATCATTCAGCCGACAACCTTACAGGAAGCACAAGATATGTATAGTCGTTTTGTCCTATTGGCCTTATGATGCAAGGATTAACACTTGTAGTTAAATCAAGATAAACATCTTCACAATCCAATACTCTCAATACATCAATGAGATATTTTGAATTAAAACCTATTTGCATATCTTCTCCTTCGAGCTCAATTGAAACCTTTTCCTCAACGCTTCCAATTTCGGCGTTGGAATTAATTTTCATTATTTCGTCTTTGATGCTTATCTTTATAAGATTATTTTTACCTTCTCTTGCAAGAAGTGAAGCTCTTTCTAATCCATCCAAAAAACCTTTAGTTTTCACTTTTACTCTTGTTTTATATTCATTTGGTATTATTTGCTTATAATTTATGAAATCGCCATCGAGAAGTCTCGAAGTTATTCTAACTCCATCTATTGTAAACAATACATGGTTTTCTGAAAATGAAACCAATACGGATCCCTCGGACTCGTTTCCTATTATCTTCATTATTTCATTAAGTGTTTGAACCGGAACAACGGCTTTATTCTTATTCTTTCCTTCAACCATAACCTCTTTTATTGCTAATCTATATCCATCCAAAGCAACTACCGAAGCCCTGCCTTCATCTATTTCAATTAGCTCTCCAGTCAAAATGGGTCTTGTTTCATCTATCGAAGCAGCAAAAGCCGTTTGCCTAACCATATTCTTAAACACATTCTTGTCGAATGTGTAGATATTTTCATCCATAACCTCGGGAAGAGACGGAAATTCTTCTGCCGGCTGCCCTATAAGGTCAAAATTTGAACCCTCACAACTTATATGAACATTATTATCTCCATCTGCTGACAGTGTGATGTCCGAATCGGGAAGTTTTCTTATTATATCTCCAAAAAGCCTGGAGGAAATTACTACCGATCCGTTTTCCAAAACTTCAGCCTCTATTTCATTTTCAATAGCTATATCCAAATTATTTCCTACCAATCTGAGATAATCATTGTTTGCCTCTATGAGTATTCCTTTAAGTATGGGCAAGGTAGTTTTATTTGATGCTGCTTTTTGTACAATATTTACTGCTGCTGCAAGTTGTTTTTCGTTGCAAATAAATTTCATTGTTGGTACCTCCTTGATATGGGTGGTTTTATGATATTAATAGAAAAAAGGATAGTAGTAATAGCAGTAGGGCCTGTTGATTTGTTGAAAAGGTATCCTAAGCTTTATGAATGAAGGGATTGGAGATTTAAAAACCCTGTTGATAACTTTGTATTTATTAAAGAGTTTTCAACAGGGTTTTTAGCACTCATTCTCCCTTTATTTCTTTAATTATTCTCTGTATTTTAATTTTTTCCTCATTATTGGAAACTATTATTTTTGAAATCTTGTCATATGCATGAATTACTGTTGTATGGTCTCTTCCTCCGTAGTTTTCACCTATCTTTGGAAGCGAAAGATCGGTCAATTCTCTGGATATATACATTGCCACCTGTCTGGGAAAAGAAATAGACCGATTTCTTCTTTTGGATTCAAAATCTTCCTTTTTTATTCCGTAATGGCGGCCCACAACATCTTTTATTAAAGAAATTGTTATTTCTTTCGTGCGAGATGTAGAAAAAATATCCTTTAGCGCTTCGTTTGCAAGATCGGGACTAATTTCTCTATTTGTTAGGGATGAAAAAGCGCATACTCTTGTAAGGGCTCCCTCTAATTCACGTATATTTGAACGAATTTTGCTGGCTATGAAATTAAGGATGTCATCTGAAACTTTAATTTTTTCTGTTTCTGATTTTTTTCGAAGGATTGCAACCCTGGTTTCAAAATCAGGGGCCTGTATGTCTGTTATAAGACCCCATTCGAACCTCGACCTTAAACGGTCTTCAAGGGTAGGTATTTCTTTTGGAGGACGGTCGGAAGAAATTATTATCTGTTTATTTGCTTCGTGCAGTGCGTTGAATGTATGAAAGAATTCTTCCTGCGTTCTTTCTTTTCCGGCAATAAACTGAATGTCGTCAATTAAAAGAACATCAATATTCCTGTATTTGTTGCGGAAAAGAACATTTTTATCGTCTTTTATTGAATTTATGAGTTCGTTTGTGAACATTTCACTTGTGACATATACAACTTCGGAATCACTATTCTTATTTTTAATAAAATGGCCTATAGCATGCATTAAATGGGTTTTCCCAAGACCTACGCCTCCATATATAAAAAGAGGATTGTAGGCTTTTGCTGGAGATTCTGCTACAGCTAAAGAAGCTGCGTGAGCAAATTGATTACTGTTTCCAATGACAAATGTATCGAAAACATATTTTGGATTCAAATTGGAAGACTTTGAAAAAGAAGATGAAGGATTGGAAAAAGCGTCTGTATCTTCCTTACTTTGGGATTCAGAGTCGGAAAGAATAAATTCGATTTTAAGAGGGTCCTCTGAAAGTTGATTCATTGCGCTTTCTATCAATGTAGCGTAGCGTGCTTCAAGAATCTCTTTGTTGAATTTGTTAGGGGCGGAAAGAAAAAAGACGCCATGGTCCAATTGTACCGGTCTGAGAGTTTTAAGCCAGGTATTGAAACTGACCGGAGATAATTCGACTTTTATTAGTTCCAGAGTTTTTTCCCAAAATGCATTGATATTACTGTTCATTGAAGTCCTCCTTATAAATACTTAAAGCGTTTTTGAAACAAGGTTTCCACATTGAATAGGGATATTTGTTATTGCAATTAACGATATCGGACAAGCTTTAATTATCAACAGAAAATTAATCTGGCAAGTCCGGAATATGTTTATTAACTTGTAGAATAATAAATATCAACAAGCACTAGAAAATAATATCAACACATGATACTGATTGAAATATGCAGATAAACAGAAAAGAATAAACAGTTTTTCAGCAATCAATGTTGATAAGTAATAAAAAAAAGAATTAAAAAGTTATCAACAGGTATAATAATAATAACAAAACGAAGGAGCAGTTTCAATTGAATGGAGTAAAATTATCCACAAGAAGTGAAAAAAACAATACATTTATCCACAAAACATTAATAGCCTGAACCCCTTATCATTTGTGGGTCATATAATGGCCGGAACCCCTTATTATTTCTTGACATAGGGTGGGCATAGGGGTATAATTACTAAGCGCAGAGTCGGAAAAGAATATATAGGATTCAAAGTATATATACAGGGCAATAGAAGGAGGTGTTTCAAATGAGAAAAGGTACTGGTACTTTCCAACCGAAAAAGAGACAAAGAAAAGTTGAACATGGCTTTAGAAAAAGAATGAAAACAAAGGCTGGAAGAAATATATTGAAGAAACGCAGATTAAAAGGAAGAAAGAAATTGAGTGCCTAAGACCGCTTCTAGTGGTCTTTTTCTGTAAACAGCGTTTTGAGGAGCGGAAAATGAACAAGCTGAGGAAGAGTAATGAGTTCAAGGAAACATACAGCAAGGGAAAATCCGTTGGAAGCCGATATATTGTTTTGTTTTACAAAAAAAATTCGAGGGCGGAGACGAGAATAGGGTTTACAGCAAGTAAGAAAGTTGGCAATAGCGTAAAGAGAAACCGGGCACGAAGGCTAATGAAGGAATCTTTTAGGCATATGAATCCTGCAATTGAAGAAGGATACGATGTTGTTGCTATAGCTAGGGTTACTATAAATGAAGCCGATTACAAAGGTGTTAAGGATTCATTTGAAAAGGCCGTCAAAAGAGCGGGTATTATAAAAACGGGTGTTTAGCATGAAAAAAATTTTAATAAAAATGGTTGAATTTTATCAGAACGGAATTTCTCCATACTTGCCTAAAAGTTGCCGATATGTACCAACATGTTCACAATATATGATAGAGGCATTGGAAAAATACGGGGCGCTTAAGGGAGCTTATATAGGAATAAAAAGAATATTGAGATGTCATCCCTTTCATCCGGGAGGGTATGATCCTTTAAAATAATAACGGACATAGTATACAGGAGGATAAATTTTTGGGCGTATTAGCGAAACCTTTAGGAGCTTTATTGCATCTTATTTACAATATGGTGGGGAATTATGGTGTGGCTATAATTCTGTTTACTATTGTTGTAAAAGTAATTCTTTTACCATTGACATTCAAGCAGCTTCAATCAACGAAGGCAATGAATGACATTCAGCCGGAACTCAAGAAACTGCAGGAAAAATATAAAAGCGATAAGACTACACTTAATGAAAAGACAATGGGTCTGTATAAGGAACACAATATCAATCCCATGGCAGGATGCTTGCCTCTATTGATACAATTACCGATTCTTTTCGGTCTGTTTGCAGCACTCCGAGCGCCTGTTGAGTATGTTTTTGCAGGAGACGCGGTAGCGGCAGCCATAGCGACATCCGCACCTTTCTTATGGATGGCGAATCTTTTGGATCCCGATGTTTTAACGGTGCCATTTACGTTGCCGTTATTGGGCAATAAAATTCCGTGGATTTTACCGATTCTTGCAGCCGTAACGACATATTTTTCAATGGTTATGTCGGCTGGCAAGCAAAAGGGTGGAACGCAGCCTCAATCGATGAAGACAATGAGCATAATGATGCCTTTTATGATACTTTTCTGGGGAGTAGGTTTTCCGGCGGGCCTTACGCTTTATTGGGCTGTAAGTAATTTATTCCAAATGGTACAGCAATATTTCCTAAACCATAGAAGCAATGTTAAGGAGGCGTAATGTTTTATGCAATCATTGGAAAAGAGAGCAAGAACAGTTGAAGCGGCAATAAACATCGCCTTGGACGAATTGATGCTGACTAGGGAAGAAGTTGAAATAGAGATAGTGGAAGAGCCTAAAAACATACTCGGGTTGATAAACATAAAGCAAGCAGTTATTAAGGTATGGAGAAAGGCCGATGCTGAAGATTTAGCTGTGAATTTTCTACAGGAAGTACTCATTTACATGGGGGAAAAAGTAGAAATAGACGCAAAGTTAAAAGATAATACTCTGTATTTGGATTTGTCGGGTCCGAACATGGCGATTCTAATAGGAAAAAGAGGAACCACATTGGATTCCCTGCAATATTTAACAAGTCTGGTTGTAAATAAAGGCAAAAAAGAATATATAAGGGTTATAATCGATACGGAGAGTTACAGAAATAAGAGAGAGAAAACGCTAATTAAATTAGCCGAAAAACTAGCTTACAAGGCTAGAAAATACAAAAAGGACGTTGTTCTTGAACCTATGAACCCATACGAAAGAAGAATAATTCATTCGGCGCTTCAGGGCAATGAGGATATATCCACAAGGAGTGAGGGAGAGGATCCCTACCGAAAAGTTAGAATATATCTTAATAAGAAGCATAACAGTTAAGAAGATGGATATGTCGATGAAACCCAGTTGCCGCTGGGTTTTTATTGCTTATTAGAGAGGTGAAAACATGTTTGACGAAACGATTGCGGCGATTTCGACAGCCCCGGGAGAGGCGGGAATCGGCATTGTAAGAATCAGCGGATCGAAGGCTATTGATATTCTAGATGATTTATTTGAACCGAAAAGAAGAGAAAGCATTAGAGAATATGGACAGAGAAAACTGGTATACGGTTTTATTTCTGACGGAAAAGAGCGGATTGACGAGGTTTTGGCAGTATATATGAAAGGGCCTGGAACATATACCGCAGAGGATGTTGCTGAAATAGATTGTCATGGAGGGCTTGTTCCGTCGAGAAAAATACTTGAAATGGCCTTGAAAAAAGGTGCTCGTGCTGCAGAGCGCGGGGAATTTACAAAAAGGGCATTTTTAAATGGAAGACTTGATTTGGCTCAGGCCGAAGCGGTTATGGACCTGATAGGGGCAAAAACCGACAAAAGCTACGACATAGCGCTTGACCAGCTTGAAGGCGGCCTTTCAAAGAAGGTAAGGGGAATACGGAACAAGCTTCTATCATTGCTGGCACAGATCGAAGTTGGAATCGATTATCCGGAAGAGGATATCGAGGATATCACTTATGATGAAATATTGAAACTTGAGGAAGCTGCAGAAAAAGAAGTAAGGGAATTGCTTAGGACGGCCGAAACGGGAAAAATAATGCGTGAAGGATTACAGACGGTTATTATTGGGAAGCCTAATGTTGGCAAATCTTCACTGTTAAACGCAATGCTGCAGGAAGCAAGAGCTATTGTTACAAATATTCCGGGAACGACTCGCGATATAATAGAGGAACACCTTAACATTAGAGGAATTCCACTCAGGATAGTGGATACGGCGGGAATACGCGAAACTGAGGATATGATTGAGAAAATGGGGGTTGAGCGAAGCAAGGCGTTTTTCAACAAGGCTGATTTGGTTATTCTTGTTTTAGATGCAGGGGAAGAGCTTAGAAAAGAAGATCGTGAAATAATGGAGTATGTAAAGGGCAAGAAGGCCATAGTTTTGATAAACAAAACGGATCTCGATGTAAAAATCGATGAAGAAGAGATAAAAAATATGCTCGGAGACAAGGCTATAATAAGGGCATCTGTTCTGAATGGATCAGGACTTGACGAACTAGAGGATAAAATAGTTGAAATGGTTTATTCTGGCGAGCTTTTTCAAAGAGTGGACACGCTTGTAACAAGCGTCAGACAAAAGAATGCGCTTGAAAGGGCTCTCGCAAGCATATTAGAGGCAATTGGGGTTACACATGAAAAAATACCGTATGACTTCATAGAAATTGATATTAAAAACGCTTACGCCTATCTTGGAGAAATCATAGGGGAAACGGTTGGAGAGGATATAATCGACAAGGTTTTTTCTGAATTTTGTCTTGGCAAGTGATTTTTGGAAGGGGAGCTTATGAAAAATTTTGTTGCTGAAGAATACGATGTCATAGTCGTTGGAGCGGGACACGCAGGCTGTGAGGCGGCACTGTCTTCTGCTCGAATGGGTATGAAGACTTTGGTTGTGTCCATAACCCTAGATGCCGTGGCCATGATGCCATGCAATCCATCCGTTGGAGGAACAGGCAAGGGCCATCTTGTGAGAGAAATTGACGCATTGGGAGGGGAAATGGGCCTAAACGCCGATAAGTCCTTCATCCAAAGCAAGATGCTAAATACCGCAAAAGGGCCAGCTGTTCACTCATTGCGTGTTCAGTCTGACAAGCAGAAATACCATACAGAAATGAAAAAAGTGATGGAAAAACAGGAAAACCTGAAGCTAAAACAGGCTGAGGCAACTGAACTCATAGTCGAAAATGGACAAATTATGGGTATAAAAACAAGAACCGGGGTTGTTTATAAAGCCAAAGCCGTTATTCTTGTTACCGGAACTTTTTTGGCTGGAAAAATATTCATTGGCGATGTTAGCTATGAAAGTGGACCAAATGATTTGAGGGCAGCAACAGAGCTGTCGAAATCAATGAGGAAATGCGGAATTGCGCTTAGAAGATTCAAGACGGGAACTCCGGCAAGGGTGAACAGCTCGTCTATCGATTTTTCAAAGATGATTTTGCAAGAGGGAGATAAGGAAACTATTCCTTTTTCATTTATGAATGACCATTTGGAATCGCCTCAAGTACCGTGTTGGTTAAGTTATACCAATCTTGATACACACGAAATAATTTTAAGCAACATCAATCGCTCAGCCATGTACGGAGGGGAGATTGAAGGGCCTGGTCCCAGATACTGCCCGTCAATTGAGACAAAATTGGTTAAGTTCGCTGACAAGAACCGGCACCAGCTTTTTGTAGAGCCTGAAGGGCTTTATACAGATGAAATGTATGTTCAGGGTATGTCTACAAGCTTGCCTGAGGAGGTTCAGGTAGCATTTTACAGAACCATAAAGGGGCTTGAAAAAGCGGATTTGATGAGACCGGCATATGCCATAGAGTATGACTGCATTGATCCAACAGATTTGAAACTGTCCCTTGAATACAAGAAGATAGGCGGATTGTACTTTGCGGGACAAATAAACGGATCTTCTGGTTATGAGGAAGCTGCGGCTCAAGGATTAATGAGCGGAATAAATGCGGCTTTAAAAATAAAGGGAGAAGAGCCTTTTGTGCTTGACCGTTCTGAAGCGTACATTGGAGTATTGATAGATGATTTGGTAACAAAAGGAACGAATGAGCCCTATAGAATAATGACATCGAGAGCTGAATATCGTCTTGTCTTAAGACAAGACAATGCTGATTTTAGACTTACGGAAAAAGGTTTAAGGTTAGGATTGGTAACAAAAGAGAGACATGACAGATATTTAAACAAAAAGAAACAAGTGGAAGAAGAAATGGAAAGATTGAAAAGCGTAAAGAAAAAACCGAGAGAATTAAAAGAATTTTTAGAGAAAAACGGGAGTTCTCAAGTCAATAATTCGATTTCGCTTTACGATTTGTTAAAGAGACCGGAGCTTGACTATAAAAAATTGGGAGCCATAGACATTGATCGCCCTATTCTTGTGAGGCAGGCAGTTACCCAGGTTGAAGTTGAGATTAAATACGAGGGATATATTGTAAAACAGAAGCAGCAAATCGAGCGGTTTAAAAAGCTGGAAAAAAAGATGCTAGCCTCGGGCATTGATTATTTAAAGATATCGGGGATTAGACTCGAAGCAAAGCAAAAGCTAAACAGCATAAAGCCTGCTTCCGTTGGGCAGGCATCGAGAATATCCGGTGTTTCGCCCGCAGATATATCAGTGTTGATGATTTATCTAGAGCAAAATCGTAGGAAGGCAAAACATAATGGATAAAAGGCTGCTTTCTTCAGGATTGGCTTCAATGGAAATAAAGTGTTCGAAAGAAATTGAGAATAGATTCGAAAGGTATATTGAATTACTTTTGGAGTGGAACGGCAAAATGAATCTTACCGCAATAACCGATGAAAAGGAAATTGTCATTAAACATTTTCTCGATTCAGCAACCTGTTTGAAAATTGAAGGAGTTTCAGGCGCCAAACGAATGATTGATGTTGGAACGGGAGCGGGCTTTCCGGGATTGCCGCTGAGGATACTTTGCGGCAATGGAGAATGGGTTTTGGCCGATTCATTGGGGAAAAGAGTAAATTTTTTACGGGAAGTGATTGATAAACTTGATTTATCTGGCATAAGTGCGATTCATTCAAGAGCGGAGGAACTAGGTAGGGACAATGTACTTAGAGAAAGTTTTGATTTGGCAGTGTCAAGAGCAGTAGCCAATTTGGTTGTTTTGAGCGAGTATTGCTTGCCGCTTGTTTCAGTAGGAGGTCTCTTTTTATCGATGAAAGGACCAAAAGCGGACAAAGAAATTGAGGATGCTGAATATGCGATTAAATTATTGGGAGGCATAGTAAAGGATAGAATATTGATAAAAAACCCCTATATGGAATCCCAGCATGAAATAATTGTAATTGAAAAGGTGTCAAGAACCCCGGAAAAGTATCCGCGTAAGCCGGGAAAACCTTCAAAAAAGCCAATTTTCAAGGAGATAAAAGATGAATGAAATTATTTATGTTCAAACTGTGGATATAAAACCAAACCCACATCAGCCGAGGAAGATCTTTTTGGAGAAGTCGCTTAGTGAATTATCGGACTCGATAAAAAAATATGGGGTAATACAACCGCTTACGGTAAGGAAAATAGATGGAAGTTACGAGTTGATTGCAGGAGAGCGCAGGCTTAGGGCTGCGGAAAAAGCCGGACTTGATTATGTTCCGGTGCTTATGAAAAACATGAGCGACGAGGATTCTGCCATAGTTGCGCTTGTCGAGAATCTACAGAGGGAGGATTTAGACTTTGTGGAGGAGGCAATAGGGTATCAAAGGCTTATGTTGGATTACAATATGAAGCAACAGGATATTGCGAGATATGTTGGAAAGAACCAATCCACAATAGCTAATAAGCTTAGGCTTTTAAAGTTGTCTGATGGGCAACTTTTGGTATTGAGAAGCAATGGATTGACAGAAAGGCATGGAAGAGCACTTCTGAAACTTAACGATGAAAAAGATCGAGACAAAATGATAAAGGAAATAATCAAGAACGATTTAAACGTGAGACAAACGGAGACGGCAATAGAAAAGAAGATGGAAAAGGAAAAGAAGAAAGACAGAAACCAGACTTTTAAGTCGGCAATGAACATGAGAATATATACAAACACAATAAAGAATGCATTCAAGGAAATTTTAAAGACCGGAGTTAAAGCGGAATATGAGGAGTGCGATAAAGGTATATATTATGAAATAAGGATAAAAATACCAATCAATAAAGAATGATGAAATGTTTCACGTGAAACAAAACCGCAGACAATGCGGTTTTTTATTTTTCGGGAGAATAGTAAAGCCGATTTTAGCTGAAAAACATTCGAAATAGAGAGACGATGCATATTTTGGATAGAGGGACTCCTTGGGAGGGGCATTTTTTCCGAAACAGCAAAAAATGTAGGGCTTGCACTTATAAAGAGGGGAAAAATAATCTATAATATAATAGAGAGAACAAAGATAAAATATATAAGCGATCGGGGAGTGTAATTCATGGGAAAAGTCATTGCCATTTTCAATCAAAAGGGTGGGGTCGGCAAAACAACTACAAATATTAACCTCACTGCGAATTTGGGAAAGATGGGGAAAAGAATTCTTGTAATAGACATAGATCCTCAGGGAAATACTACAAGTGGGTTCGGGCAGGCCTCAAGATATCTTAAAAACACTATTTATGATGCTTTGCTTGGTGATGAGGAAATAGAAAAATGTATAATGAAATCTAAATTTAGAAACATAGACTTGATTCCTGCCGATATGCAGCTTGCAGGGGCAGAAATTGAGTTAACAGGTATTAAAGCCCGCGAATTTAAGCTTAAGAAGCTTATTGAAACAACAAAGGATGAGTACGATTATATATTTATAGATTGCCCTCCGTCACTTGGCCTCTTGACATTGAATGCCTTGACAGCTGCAGATGGGGTTTTGATACCAATCCAATGCGAATATTACGCATTGGAGGGTGTGAGTCAATTGATGAATACGATTGGATTGATTAGGAATAAACTCAACCCTGCCTTGGCAATAGAGGGAGTGCTTTTAAGCATGTTTGATAAAAGGACGAATCTTTCTGTGCAGGTTGTTGAAGAAGTAAAGGAGTACTTCAAGGAAAAGGTATACAAAACGGTTATACCAAGAAATGTGCGATTGGCAGAGGCGCCAAGCTATGGACTTCCAATCACAGAATATGATCCGAAATCGCGGGGGGCACAGGCCTATCAGGCGCTTGCGGAGGAATTCTTAGCACTGGAAGGAAAGGAGGAGGTTTAATTGTCTAAAAAGAGAAGTGGTTTAGGGAGAGGGCTGAATGCGCTAATTCCAGCAACGGATACTGGAGAAAAAGAAGAAGGCGTTTCTTTAAAGGAACGGATTCATGACATAGAAATAGGATTAATTAAAACGAATCCGAACCAGCCAAGGAAACACTTTGACAAAGATAAAATCGAAGAGCTTGCAAAGTCAGTAAAAAGACATGGAATCATACAGCCTGTGATTGTAAGTCAAGAAGAAAAGGGTTACCGTATAATCGCGGGAGAAAGAAGATATAGGGCAGCGAGAGAAGCAAATTTAAAAAGTGTTCCTTGCATTATTAGAGAGGCAAAGCCGGCTGAAAGAATGGAGCTTGCACTAATTGAGAATCTCCAAAGGGAAGACCTTAATCCGATTGAGGAAGCTATGGCATTTAGATTGCTTATGGATGAGCATGGACTAACACAGGAAAAGGTGTCGGATGTTGCAGGAAAAAGCAGGCCTTATGTGGCGAATTTGATAAGGCTTTTGGGACTAGAAGATGAAATAAAGGGATTGATAGCTGAAGGAAAGATTACAGGTGGTCATGGGAGAACCTTGTTGGGGCTACCTTCCGGTGAAAAGCGAAAAATGCTTTTAGAGAGAATTGTTGAAAAAGGACTATCAGTAAGGGAAGCTGAACGTCAAGTGAAATTAATTTTGAGTGAGAAACAGGAAAAAAATTATAAAAAACCTATAGAAATCGATCCGGAAGTACTTATAATGGAAGAAACCCTAAGAGAGAGGTTCGCAACAAAGGTGAACATAAAAAATGGAAGAAAAAATGAAGGGAAAATAGAGATTTCATATCACGGTTTGGATGAATTTGAAAGGATAATGAATTTATTGAGAAAATAATTGTTTCACGTGAAACGAAAGGAGAATATTTATGAGGAATATAAATTTTGCATTGGGATTTCAATTGATTAATGTTGTTATATTGCTAGTTCTCATTGTGGCATCTATTTATTCGTTTGTCTTGTTTATAAAACTTGCGCGCAGGGGAATAAAAGCCCTTGATATATACATAGGCAGAAGCAAGGAATAAAAAGTGCGGTTGGGAAACACCTGCAAGAATGAACGGGGGTGCGTATGTCTGCAAACAAGATTTACAATAGAAACAATCAAATAAATGATGCATGGTCGCAATTCATGGAAAGCGGAAATATCGACAGAGACATAATAAGGAAAGAGATTGCTGATTCGTGGATCAGAAGTCGTAAAGAACAGGTAAATCCCATGGGGGAAGGGGAAAAGAACTCAAAATCGAAAACCCTTAAGGACAGGGAGGTTCAGCTTCGTCCGCTTCTCAGGATTGCCAAGCCATTCATGGAGAGCTTATACAACATTTCGGGAAGCCATGGCCTGTTGGTAAGGCTTACAGATCCGGAAGGATACGTGGTGGAGTGCCTTGGGGACGAGGATTCAGTTGAAGCATACAAGAAATTGAATCTTTACAAGGGAAACAATGTGAAAGAAGAGACCATTGGGACCAATGCTATTGGAATAGCATTGAATACAAGAAATCCAATACAGGTGTTTGCAGCCGAGCATTATGCCAAAAGATACCATAAATTTACCTCGTCTGCATGCCCGATAAAAAACGCGGAAGGTGAATTGCTTGGAATACTAAGCATGACCGATTCCTACGAAAAGGTGCATCTTCATACGCTTGGAATGGTTGTGGCGTCTAGTGTTGCTATCGAAAAACAGTTTAAAATTGACAAGATAAACAGGCAGCTTAGGATTGCGAACCATCATTTTTCAACGATAATAGAGCAAATTAATGAAGGATTGATATGTATTGACAATGAAGGAGTAATAACGGATGTTAATCTTATTGCACGGCATATTCTTAAAAGGACAGAAAAAGAAATTATAGGAAAAGACATTAGTAAAATGGTAAAAATCGGTGACCGATTGAAAAGCATAGGAAAAAACATTGCAGAGGGTCATTATAACAATGAGGAATTGGAATTCATACTTAAAAACGGCAAACGCGTTGTTTGTATAGCCACCATAGCGTCTATCAAGGATATTGAAAAGGATGTTCTGGAAGGCGTCATATTGACCTTCCATGAAGTCAAAACGGTCCATAATCTGGTAAACCGGATTGTCGGATCTCAGGCCCGCTTTACGTTTACGGATATAATGGGAGAAAGCGAAGCAATAAAAAAGTCAATCAAAATAGCTGAAGGAATGACCCAATACAATACCACTGTGCTTCTACAGGGAGAAAGCGGAACGGGCAAGGAGCTTTTCGCACAGTCAATACATAATGCCGGGCCAAGAAGAAAGCATCCGTTTATTTTCTTGAATTGCGGAGCTATACCGCGCGATCTGGTTGCCAGCGAATTGTTCGGATACATCGAGGGAGCCTTCACCGGGGCTAAACGCGGGGGACATCCTGGGAAATTTGAACTGGCTGACGGGGGAACAATCTTTCTTGACGAGATAGGAGACATGCCATTGGATACCCAGGCAAATCTTCTGAGGGTGCTTGAAACACAGGAAGTGGTACGAGTTGGAGGCCATGATGTGATCCCTGTAGATGTTAGAGTGATAGCGGCCACCCACAAGGATTTGAAGGGCGAAGTGGAAAAAGGTAATTTCAGAGAGGATCTTTTTTACAGATTGAACGTCATGCCTATAATGATTCCGCCCCTAAGGGAAAGAAAAAAGGACTTCAAGCCCCTCATATCGTATTTTATGGAAAAATTCAGCAGGCAAATGGGGAAGGATATACGGGGCATTGATGACGCCTTCTTTGAGCGGATGAGCGGATATCCATGGCCGGGGAATGTTAGGGAGCTTCAAAACGTTATGCAACAGATAATAAGCGTTGTAAAGGATGGCGAAGTTTTGTCGGCAGAAGATATCCCGCAATACATGAAAGCGACTAATCTTCTCAATGAGACTGATTCTCAAAATCAAAAATTTTTCACCCTTCGTGAAATCGAAAGCATGGCAATTCATAAGACTATAGAAAAAGCAAACGGCAACCTATCAAAAACAGCACGTATATTAGGTATAAGCAGAAGCTCTCTTTATAGAAAGATGAAGGAATATGACATCAATACGACCCATAATGGGACATGTGTTCTATAATAAAACACCAAATATCATAATATGCTGGACAACTGTAGCAAATTAGAACACTTCAATTTATAGACGGGTTCGGTTTGCTATTTTATTTTTGCAGAAGAAGGTTGAATAGGTTGCAATTGCAGGGGATTGAAAAATATTTGGGAGATAACAGTAATTGGCATGAATTTTGCGTATATTATAGAGTATGGAATTTGGGAGGTGCGGCTGATGAAAAAGAATAAACCCAATAAATTTTATTTAATTCTCATGATTGTTTTTTGGCTTATTCTTACAGAAAGCATAGATATGCAAATGGTTTTGACGGGCATTGGCATATGTTTTCTTGTATTTTATATAAATATGGACATACTTGAAATTAATTTCGGGTATTCATTTAAGAATAAGAAAAAACTACTCTATTTATTTCAGTATTTGCTTTTGCTGTGCAAAGAAATAGTTTTTGCCAATTTTCATGTCGCAAAGATTGTTCTATCTCGGAAGCTGTTGATAACACCTAGCATAATAAGTTTTGACACTCGTCTCGAAAAACCGCTTAGTAGAACGATATTAGCCAATTCAATAACCCTGACCCCTGGGACATTGACCGTAAAGATGGATGGAAAAAGGCTTATTGTTCATTGCCTTATGGATGAGTATGTGGAGGGTGCCATGCATTCAAAGTTTGAAGAGTTGCTATTGAAGGTGGAGGAAAAACCTGATGATGACTAAAATATTTATTGCTTCAATAATATATCTTACGGTCACAGTAACCCTTTGCACGGTTAGAGCCGTAAAAGGGCCGACTCCCGAGGACAGACTCATAGCGATAAATGTAATAGGGACAAAAACGACCGTTATAATAGCTGTTGTCTCTTGCATTCTCAAGGAAAGTTATTTCCTTGATGTGGCATTGGTATATGCACTTATCAGCTTTGTGGCTTCCATGGCCATAGCCAACTTCATAGAAGGAGGGGGGAGCCAAATTGATTAAAGAAATAATAATGATCATTCTGATAATCGGCGGGCTTTTCTTTTTCACCGTGGGAACGGTTGGTATTTTGAGGCTTCCGGACATGTATACACGTGCGCACAGCGCAGCAAAGTGTGATACGCTGGGCGCGGTGCTGATTCTATTGGCAACGATTATTTTCAATGGAGAAAGCTACGCGAGCCTGAAGCTGCTTCTTATAATAATATTTTTGTGGGTAACTAACCCCACGGCAACGCATTTGATTGCCAAGGCGTATTACAATCGCTATCGAAAGGAAGATAACAGATGACCATTTTTTCAATGATTGTCATAGTATTTTTAATAGGAGCATCGATTGCCGTATCTGTAATACGCAATTTATTGGGTGCCATAATAGTATTCATGGTATATAGCTTAACGATGGCGGTCCTTTGGCAGCAGCTTAATGCGCCGGATCTTGCAATCACCGAAGCGGCTGTAGGGGCTGGAATAACAACCCTTTTGTTTATCTTTACGCTTAGACGCGTCGGGGGTGGCGGGAAATGAGAAAAATATTTTCTGTTGTATTGGCAACAGCATTAATTGTCATTTTGCTATTCGGGGTTGCCGATTTGCCGACCTTCGGGCAGGCTGAAAATCCTTCAAACAACGAGGTGTCATACAGATATCTTGAAAAGGGAGTGGAGGAGACCGGCGCGGTGAATGTAGTAGCCGGAATTATTCTAGACTACAGGGCATTCGATACCTTCGGAGAAGCGACAGTACTTTTTACAGCGCTAATAACGGTAATTGTGGTTCTCAGGAGGGATGAAGATGAATAAACTCCATAGGGAAGCTGAAAAAAGCGATATTCTGACAGAGGTTGGAAAACTTATTATACCGTTTATACAAGTATTTGCCATATATGTAATATTGAATGGACACCTTTCTCCTGGAGGAGGGTTTGCAGGAGGAACGATTCTTGGGGCAAGCATGATTCTTCATAGGTTGATTTTCGGATGGGACAACCTTATTTCGAGGCTTACATACGAAAGAATGATGAAATGGATGTGCGCGTCGCTTCTTATTTATGGAGCTCTAAAGGGTTATAGTTTTTTGACCGGGGGCATGCATTGGGAAGTCTGGGATATTCCACTCGGAACGCCGGGGAAATTGTTTAGCGGAGGCCTCATACTGCCTCTGAACATAGCCGTTGGCATCATTGTAGCGATAACGATGTATGTATTTTTTAAACTATTCTACGAAGGGACCATCTGATATGGGACACTTACTGGTAAATTACTATGAAACAGGAGCCATCATTTTGTTTGGAGTTGGATTTGTAACGCTTTTGGCTCATGGCAATCTGATTAAAAAAATAATAGGCATGAATATCATGGATACGGCAGTGTTTCTGTTTTTTATAGCCAAGGGATATATCACAGGAAATGAAGCGCCAATAATACGGTCAGCAAAATCGGCGTCAGGTTATGTCAATCCGATTCCCACGGCACTAATGCTTACGGGAATAGTTGTTGCAGTAAGCATCACGGCGTTTGCTTTGGCGCTTACGATTCGCATTTACGAAAACTACGGTACAATCGATCTAAACGAAATTATGAAGATGGGAGGGGAATAAATTGCCACTTTACAATAGCTACCCGCTAATCATCATCCTGATTTTATTTATTTCAGCTTTTGCAATACCGCTTTTCAAGTCAATTCGAATGGCTCGAATCATAGGCCTTTCAGCTGCAGGAGTTTCACTTGTGCTTTCCGTGTTGACACTTTCGGGAGTAAGGGCCGACGGGCCATACTATTTTAGGGTGGGTCATTTTGCTGCGCCATGGGGAATCGAATTCCATATAGGAATAATAGAGGGATTGATGGCTGTTCTATTCATGACTGTTTCTATGGCTGTTCTTTGGTTTTCAATCTACAGCATAGATCACGACTTGACGAAAAAGAAAATTCCATTGTTCTATACGCTTGTGAATTTGCTTGTTGGTTCCTTGCTTGGAATCGTTTTTTCAGACGATCTCTTCAATTGCTTTGTATTTATCGAAATCAGCTCAATTGCTTCATGTGGAATTGTTGTAATAAAAGACAAGAAGGAAAACATAAAGGCAGCCCTAAAGTACCTGATACTAAGTTCCTTGGGTTCTGGTCTTGTACTAATGGGTATAGCCCTTATTTACTCGTTGACGGGACATCTGAACATGGCGAGCAGCCATGAAGTTTTAGTGGCCATTTATCCGGAGCACAGCAGAAACATGCTGATTGCAATAGGTCTCTTTACAGTTGGGCTTGGGGTTAAAAGCGCAATGTTTCCATTGCACACATGGCTTCCGGATGCCCATACCTATGCGCCTGCAGTGTCAAGCGCTCTGCTTTCCGCTTTGGTTCTAAAAGCCTATGTGATATTGTATATAAAAATAATTTATAGGGTTTTCGGAATGGGAATTGTCAGTGAGTTGCCTGTTTTGAACATTGTGCTTCTTTTGGGAGCAGTGGGAATGATAGCAGGATCGGTGCTGGCCATAATGCAGAAGAATTTAAAAAGAATGGTTGCATATTCAAGTGTTGCTCAGATTGGCTATGTATTTTTCGGCATAGGGCTGGGAACAACCATGGGACTTGCTGCCGCCATATTCCAGATTTTCAACCATGCGTTTACTAAGGCGGCCCTTTTTCTTTCTGCCGGAAGCATAATTGAAAAAACCGGAAAGAAGAACATTGCCGATTTGAAGGGGATAGGAAAGGAAATGCCGTTTACATTGGCGATTTTTGCAATTGGGGGCATGTCGCTTGTCGGAATTCCGTTATTGTCGGGATTCAATAGCAAATGGAACTTTGCGGTTGCCGCAATTGAAGCCCAAAGGGTAGAATTGCTTGCGGTTGTCCTCGTCAGCAGTCTTCTGAACGCACTTTATTATTTCCCGGTCATAATAAACGGATATTTTGGCGAGGAAAGCCTTGAGGGCAAGGTATACAAGAACAAAGAGCGTCCGGTTAAGGAGCTGCTTCCGATATTGGTGCTTGTTCTTGGCATCATTTATTTAGGGGTGTCGGGTGGAGGTCTTCTGAGCCTCATAGAAGCGGGCATTCCCGCCATCAAATAGAGCTTGAAGGGAGGGGACCGGATGAATTTCTTGGCATTGGTCCCGATTGTGTTTCCTATGGCCTTGGCCGGAGGAATTCATTTTATCGAATTCAAAAATGAATCGTACAGGAGAGCCTACCTTCTTGGGGGCGTTATCCTTAATTTCTTATTTGCCATGGCGGTCCTTATTGCAGCACCGCCGGCAATGCATATTTTTAAAATCAACGGATTCATGGAAATATGTTTCAAGATAGACGGAATGAGCAGGCTTTTTCTTACAATGACTTCTTTTCTTTGGATTTGTACAACGGCCTATTCATTTGACTATATGCATCATGAAGGCAAGGAAAATAAATTTTTTACGTACTTTCTTATTACACTTGGGGTAATTGTTGGCATTTCATTAGCCGGCAATATCTTTACATTTTATATTTTTTACGAGTTCCTGACTCTTTCTACCTTCCCGCTGGTCATTCATACCGGAACTAAAGAGGCTCTTGCAAGCGGAAAGAAATACCTTATTTATTCGTTCAGTGGCGCTACGTTGGTTCTTTTGGGAATGATTCTTTTGTTTAGCGTTACAGGAACTCTGGAGTTTGTACCGGGAGGAGTCCTAGGCGGGATTGCAATCGGGAATCGTGTGACGGCAGCATATGTAATTTTGTTTCTTGGATTTTCGGTTAAGGCGGCCATGGTTCCATTTCATTCATGGCTTCCGGCAGCCATGGTGGCGCCTACTCCTGTAAGTTCTTTGCTTCACGCGGTTGCAGTCGTAAAGTCCGGTATTTTCGCATTGATAAGGATAACATTCTATCTCTTCGGAGCAGAAGCCGTAAAAGCTATGCATATCAAGGGATACATGAGCATACCAATCGTGTTGACAATTCTGATGGGGTCATTTGTTGCGCTTCATCAAGACAATCTCAAGAAGCGTTTGGCCTATTCGACAATTAGCCAGCTTGGCTACATAATGCTCGGAATAATACTTTTGAATGAGGATGCATTGACTGGCGCATTGCTTCATTTGATAAACCATGCAGTCATAAAAATAACACTGTTCTTCTGTGTTGGTGTAATAATGTACAGGACAGGCTATAAGACGATAGGGGAAATAAGGGGCATAGGCAAGAAAATGCCTATTACAATGGGTTGCTTTTCGATAGCATCAATATCCCTGATAGGTATTCCGCCAACCAATGGATTTGTAAGCAAGTGGTATCTTGCGATGGGCGGATTGCAGGAAAATAGGGCGATATTTGTTGTCATACTCTTGGTAAGCGCAATACTTACAGCGGCATATCTGATGCCTATCGTAATAATGGCGTTTTTCCCGGGGGAAATGGACAGGGAGTTTGAGAACAAGGAACCGCCACTTATGATGCTTATACCGATTGTTGCGCTCACGGGCATTACGGTCGCATTGGGACTTTTTCCGAATGTTGTTTTACATTTCATACAGGATATAGCAAGAAGCTTGATTTGATGAGAATTGGGGGACATAAATGATGGAGAAAGTGATGCTTCTTTCTATCCTGTTGATTCCATTTGTTGGGGCGGCAGCGGGGTTTCTAATTGGAGGAAAAAACGAAAAGCTTCGGGACATAATTAACGACATTATGACCGGGGTAGTTTTTCTTATTGTTATTTTGCTATATCCGTATATAGGAGGAAAAGGCTTGGAGATGGAGATTCCCGATATAATGGGTACTGGCCTATTTCTAAAGCTTGATGCGTTCAGGTACATATTTGTATCCATTACGGCACTGGTCTGGTTTCTTACGACAATATATTCGTCGCAATACTTGATCAAATATAAAAAGAGGAACAGATATTACGCTTTTTTTATTTTGACATATGCCAGCACAATGGGAATTTTTCTTTCAGACCACATGCTTAACCTATTCACATTTTTTGAAATCATGTCGTTTACTTCGTACTTTTTGATCATACATGATGAGGATGAATACACTCGAGATGCCGGACGGACCTATTTGACGATGGCCATAGCCGGAGGGATGATACTCTTGATGGGGCTTTTCCTTCTTTACGATTATACAGGGACACTTAGAATTTCCGAGCTCCCAAGCAAAGCTGCCAATATGGGGTCGGTTAAATATGTGATTGCTGCTCTCATTATAATAGGCTTTGGGGTAAAGGCTTGTATGATGCCTCTTCATGTGTGGCTTCCTAAAGCGTATTCGGCGGCGCCGGCACCGGCTACGGCGGTTTTGGCCGGAATACTGGCAAAGACAGGGATATTCGGGATAATGATTACATCGGTTGTAATTTTTGGCAAAAACTTCGAGATTTCAAGGGTGATATTCATTTTGGGATTGGCAAACATGTTTTGGGGTGGGCTATTGGCCATATTTCAAAGAAACCTCAAACGGATTTTGGCCTATAGTTCAATGAGCCAGCTTGGATATATTCTTATGGGAGTGGGTCTCATCGGGATGCTCGGTTCAAACAACAACATAGCAATCCGCGGAACCCTATTTCATATAGTAAACCATGCGATTTTTGAGGTTTTGCTTTTCCTTGGCGCCGGCATAATATATATGGTTCTTAATGAACTTTCAATCAATCACATACATGGGTTTGGAAAACATTTACACAAACTGAAGGCAGTATTTCTTGTAGGCATTTTGTCCGTCGCAGGAGTGCCTGGCTCAAGTGGATTCATTAGCAAGAACCTTCTACATGAAGCGCTTGTGGAGGCCGGGCACATCTATGAAGGCGTCGGCATGGGAATTGCGGAAATTGTATTCATTGTAAGCAGCAGCTTCACGGTTGTTTATCTTACGAAAATCTTCGTTGCTGTATTTGTAGAGGAAAGTGAAAAGTATTGGGGGCAGTTTAAGAACGAAATACACAAAAGGGCGCTTTTTCCGTTGGTTGCGCTATCAGGAATTGCAATCTATCTGGGGCTTAGGCCGGGATACATGTTTTCAATAATGGAAGAAACGGAAGTGTTTCTTGGAGGAGCAGGCCATGTGACCCACAATCTGTACACATATGAAGTTTTCTATAACACGGGGATAATCTTCGCGCTTGGAGCGGCATTGTACTTCTTGATAGTCAGGAAAGGGCTCATTATGCAGACGGAAGACGGACCAATCTACAGGAACCCGACACTCGGATGGCCGGATTTGGAGCAGAATTTTTACAAGCCTCTGGCCAAGGCGTTTTACTGGGGAGGGTACCATCTGTTTAAATACGTAGATAGGGGATTTGCAAATTTCTTTATTTACATTGAGGGATTATTTCATAGAGTTGGGGATATAAGGATGGATGTTGGGTGGTTTAAAAGAAAGGACTCCAAAGAAAAGGATGTCTTGAAAGACATAAAAGGAATCGGATTGAAGAACATTGTGACGAGTGTTGGAGAGAAAACGGCGGATTCCAAAGAAAAGGATGTTTTGAAAAACATAAAAGGAATCGGATTGAAGGATATTGTGACGAGCGTTGGAGAAAAAACAGCAGGTGCCAAAGTGAAAGAAAATTATGCAAAAGAGATAGAAAGCGTGGGACAACTTTTTTCACGAATGAAGGTGCATATGAACAGCATCATATATGCATTGTTCATATTTGCGATAATATTGATAGGCATACTGAGTTATCTAATCCTTAAAACTTGATATAACAAGTAAAACAAAAAGAGCCGATCCGCATTGAGGCTCTTTTTGGGTTGGGCTTATCCTAAAATAGTTGTTAGAAAAAAAGGAACACTTAATATATAATAGAAGGAGACATTTGCGAGGAGTGGTTATATGGACAAATATTGCTTTGTGCTGAATCCTACGGCTGGAAAAGGACGGGGGAAAAAGTATAGAGATAGAATCGAAGATTATGAAAAAAAACATGGGGTTGAATACAAAATAGTTGAAACCGAGTACCCTGGACACGGCGAAATTCTCTCTAGAAAGGCATGCAGAGAGGGTTTTACATATATAATTTCGGTGGGCGGCGATGGAACTCTTTTTGAGGTCGTAAATGGGGTATATGGGGAATCCGTTTCGGTAGGAATCATTCCTTGCGGTACGGGGAATGATTTTTCGAGAACCATATGCATTCCGACGAATTTTAAAAAGCAAATGGATGTGATCCACGGCGGTAATGAGAAATGGGTGGATGTGGGAAAGGCAAACGACAGGTACTTCATAAACGTTTTCAGTTTCGGAATAGATGCTTTAATTACCCGGGAAACACAAAAAATAAAAAAGTATCTACCTGGGACATTCGCATATGTAGCGGCTACAATAAAGATGCTAATGACTTATAAGCCTGTGGAAATCCATATGGAGTCTGATGATGGCGTTTTCAACGGAAAAGTAATGCTTGTCGCCTTCGGAAACGGAGAGTATTACGGAGGGGGAATGAAAATAACCCCCGGAGCCTCCGTAGACAGCGGGGATTTTCAAATATGCATAGTCAAGGCTTTGAAAAGAACTAAATTTCTGAAACTGTTTCCGATGGTCTTTAGCGGAAAACATGTCGACAGAGAAGAGGTCGAGGTATTTAGAGCAAAGAGAATTTTAGTAAAATCAAATGACAAGGTGCTGTTGAATGCGGATGGAGACATAATAGGGGAATGCCCTGTCGAAGTCAATCTGTTGCCACGGTCGATTAAAATAATTGTTCCATAAACTTAAAAGAGGGGTAAAATATGAAAAAAGTTGATGCAAGAGGACTGGAATGTCCCGCGCCCGTTATTGAAACCAAGAAAATCATGGAAGAGGGAATAGAGGAGATACTTGTTGTTGTTGACAATGATACTGCGAGCAGGAATATAAGGCGCTTGGCTGATAAAAAAGGATATGAGCTTACGGAAGAGATTAGAGATGATGGAATATATCTTAAGCTAAAGGGCAAGGATAGCGAAGCAGAAGGGGAAGTATCTTTATCTGAGAATGAAACAGGAGATTGGGCTCTTTTAATCCTTTCTGACCGTATGGGAAGTGGGTCCGATGAATTGGGAGAGATTTTGATGAAGGGATATTTCTACGCACTGACAGAAACAAAGCCATTTCCCAAAGCGGTGCTTTTCTTGAACGGAGGGATTAAACTCGCGCTTAAAGGATCTTCGGTGCTGAAGGATTTGAAGGTTTTGCAGGAACAAGGGGTGGAAATGCTGGTTTGCGGAACCTGCCTGGATTATTTTGAGGAGAAAGAAAACCTTGGAATAGGGGTTGTCAGCAATATGTACGATATAGTGGAAAAAATGAATGAAGCACCCAAGGTGGTCAGGGCATGACCGGAGACGGATTCATTGCGATAGTATTTGATTCTACACATTTGGCAATAAAGGTGGAGAGAAGGATTAAGGGGATAGTGGATTTTGAAATGATACCTACGCCCCGTAGCATTACAACGAGCTGCGGTCTTTCGATAAAAACATCTGGCGAAAGACTTTCGTTAATAATAAAGGAACTAAGCATAATGGATATTGATAGGGAACTGATAAGAATATATGACATTGGAGACGGAAAGTGCGTTAAGCCTAAAGAGATTTCATGGAGCGAGTAAATATGAAGTTTAATCAGGGACGGGGGATTCTATGAATGTAGAACAAAGAAAAGCTAGACGAAAGAAAAAAAGAAGGGTTCGCTGGATGCGGCTTTTGCTTTTTGCTGTCGCTGTATCTGCCGGCGCATGGTATTTTATTTCCGGAGGAACATTGCCCGACATACCGTTTTTGAAGAGTTTTGAACCTGTAAGAATCTATGCAATAGATATAAGCGAAAACTCGACGGAGATAGCCATAGAAGGCGAAGGACTGGTGGTTTATGACAATGGAGCCTTAACCTTCTACGACTTGGAAGGGACCTCGATTTGGAAAAAAACGATTGAAGCAAAAAACCCAAGACTGTTTGCAAATGAAACTTACATTGTTTTGGCTGATACCGAACAGGGTAAGCTATGGAGATTGAATTATGAAGGAGGAATTGTAAACAGCCTTGAAAAGGAATTTCCTCTGGGTGGACTATATCAAAATCGGGAGAATTTCCTGCTTTATTTCGGGCAGGAAGGAAATCTTCTGGATGTTATTGACGACAAGGGAAAGACCATTACGGAAATAACCATTCCTAAGGGATATATACTTGATGCGGCAATTTCAGATTCTTCGAATATAATTGCGGTTTCCACATTGAGCATAGATAACGAAAAATATTACAGCAGTATTCTTTTCTACAATCTTGATGGTATTGTTATGGCTGGAAACCGTTATGACGGAGAAATAATATTTCGAACATTCTTTTCGCGGAGCGATAACCTGAAAGCCCTTGCGGGCAATAGAGTTTTTTCTATGTCCCGGGAAGGGGATGTGTTGTGGGAGGAAGACCTTGAAGGCAAACTTGCCAGAGTCGATTTGGATGATTCGGGCTATGTATCAATGATAGTTGAGGATACAAATGGCGATACGATATATTTCGGAATAGGTGACGACGGCATTTTTTCAAAGAAAACAGCTTTGGATGAAATATCTACAGGGGTTTCCTTCAACGGGAAATACGGCGCGGCATTCATGAAGAGGTCAGTTGCAATATTTGATGACAATGGGAGGCTTAAAGGGAAGATAGAATCAGATTTTGAAATTGAAGGTGGAGGCTGGCTTGCGGAAGACAGGATAATGCTGGTTTACGAGAACCGCATGGAAATTATTGATATATATTAACCGGGAGGGACGATATGAATACGGCAGATATTTTTATTTTCGCAGTAATTGCATTTATGGCTCTGTTGGGTTTTTACAAGGGATTGATCCGCATGCTTTTCGGGCTTTTGGGTTTTGTAATTGCGGCCGTGGCGGCAAAAATGTATTATCCTCAGGTAAGCGTATATATAAGCGAGAATACTGGAATTTTCGAAAAAATTCGAAGCGGTGTTTTCAACCGTCTCGAGGAATATGCTGCAGCCAATCCCGGAATGCTGCAGGGAGGGGGGCTTACTGGAGAATCGCCTTCTGTTGGAATGGGATTTCCCAAAACAATCGAAGAAATGATTCTTAACAGCGAGGTTATAAAGGATCATGCCGGAGAGGCTATCGTCGATGTGGTTTCAAGGTTTGCGGAAGCTTTTGCAAGACTGGCCGTAGACGCCTTGAGTATCCTGCTTATTTTCATTGTGGTTAAAATAGCGGTTGCTTTGATTGCATGGATTTTGGACAAGTTGTTTTCGCTACCGGTTGTTAGGACATTTAAAAATGCGGGAGGTCTCTTGATAGGGCTGGTGGAAGGCCTGCTTGTAATTTATCTTTTGGCAATATTAATGATTCCTGTTGCATCTGCTTTTCCGGAAAGCTATATTGTGACGCAAATGCAGTCGTCTAAATTTGCTGTGCTTTTCTTTGAGAATAATTTACTTTTGCAAACGGTATACACATTCATACTGAATTGAAATTAAGAAAGGGGCGGTTCTATGGCCATGGATTTGAAAAAAGGCGATTTAATTACGACAAAGAAGAGTCATCCCTGCGGAGGCAATGTTTTTGAAGTGGTCCGTAGCGGGATGGATTTCCGCATAAAATGCCAGAAATGCCAAAAGGAAATATGGATTCCCCGTGTCAAACTAGAAAAGAGAATAAAGAAAGTGGAGCGTAAGCAAGAATAATTGAATGCCTACTTAATTTTCTTATAAATTCATACAAGTATACTGAAATACTTTTGAAAACACAGGTTCCGGTGATATAATAAAATAGGTCGGGCAACCATTTTTTAAAAATTTGTGGAGGTGCTGTATTAGATGAAATATGCGAATAGAATGGGAAAACTAAAAGCTTCGGAAATTCGTGAATTGCTTAAATTGACAACAAAACCCGAAATAATTTCTTTTGCGGGAGGACTGCCGGCTCCTGAGATGTTCCCGGTTGAGCAGATAAAGGCAATCGTTACAAAAATAATGGATGAGCAAGGGGAAACGGCACTGCAATATAGTCCGACTGAAGGATACGCACCGCTTAGAGAAGCAATTTGTGGTATGAATGACTTCGATTCGACTGTGGATGATGTGCTTATTACTAGCGGATCACAGCAAGGACTTGATTTCAGCGCAAAAATATTCATAAATCCTGGGGATGTAATCATATGCGAAAGCCCGAGTTATCTTGGAGCACTCAATGCATTCAAGGCATATGAGGCTGATTTCAGGGAAGTGGGAATGGATGAGGATGGCATGATAATGGAAGACCTCGAGAAAGTTCTCAAGGAGACCCCAAGAGCCAGAATGATTTATGTTATTCCGGACTTCCAAAATCCGACCGGACGAACTTGGACTGTAGAAAGAAGAAAGCGTTTCATGGAATTGGCAAACGAATATGATTTGCCGGTAATAGAAGACAACCCTTACGGAGCACTCCGATTCGAAGGCGTAAAACCTCCCTCGCTCAAGAGCTTCGATACCGAAGGAAGGGTTATTTTCCTTGGCACATTCTCGAAAACATTCTGTCCCGGACTCAGAATCGGATGGGTTCAGGCTTCCGAAGAAATTCTTAACAAATATATCCTCGTAAAACAGGGAGCAGATCTTCAAACAAATAGTCTGGCTCAAAGAGAAATTTATGAGTTTGTAACGAATTATGACTTTGCAGGACATGTTGAGCACATAAAGAACGTCTATAGGGGCAGAAGAGACTTGATGCTGGAATCAATTGAAAAGTATTTTCCAAAAGAAGCAAAGCATACTTATCCGGAAGGCGGACTTTTCCTTTGGATAACACTCCCCGAGAGAATAAATACGAAAGAACTTTCGTACAAGGCTCTTGAAAAGAACGTGGCGTATGTTCCGGGCGGTTCTTTCTATCCGAATGGCGATAAGCAGAATTCTTTCCGTTTGAATTATTCCTACAATACAGACGATAAAATTGTAGAAGGAATTAAAAGATTGGGAGAAGTAATAACAGAAGCCATGAAGGCATAAAAGACTAAAAAATCGAATCGATTGCTAAAAAAACCGCTTTTTAAGCGGTTTTTTTAATGTTTTGTTGAATTGCCGCATGCATCATGATATAATAATCGAGCTGAGACTAGCTCTCTGCCTTGCTTGAGCAGGGCCACACAGACCACAGGGAGGTGTTAAAATGAATAAGTATGAAGTTCTTTACATCATCAATCCAACCCTTGAAGAAGAGGCTCGAAAAGCAGTTATCGAGAAATTCAAAGGGATTGTCGAGATTGTTGGAGAAGTAACGGAAATCAATGAATGGGGAATCAGAAAGCTTGCTTATGATATTCAAAAGCATAAAGAAGGATATTATGTTTTGATGAATTTCAAAGCGCCTGAAGACTTGCCCATGGAGCTCGAAAGAAATTTCGGGATTTCTGAGGATATCATGAGATACATGGTAATGAAAATCGAAGAATAATTAAGGGGGATTTTTATGAACAATGTAACCTTGATAGGCAGATTGACGAGAGACCCCGAACTTAGATTTGTAGCTGGAAGCGGCGCAGCAGTGACAAAGTTTACTCTTGCTGTCGACAGAAAGCTTTCCAAAGAAAAAAAGCGGGAAATGGAACAGATGAACAAGCCTACCGCTGATTTCATTAGAGTGGTTGTTTGGGGAAAATCCGCAGAGATAAGTGCCAACTATCTGTCGAAGGGCAGTCTGGTGGCTGTTAAGGGATCCATAGAGACAGGTACCTATAAAGATAAGGACGGCAAAACTGTCTACACGACAGATGTTAGAGCCGATGCCTATGGTGGAGTTGACATTCTCGAATGGAATAGCAGCAAGTCATCGAACGAACCGAAAAAACAAAGCGCAAAGGATGAATTCGGAATGAGTGCAAGCGAATTTGAAGAGGACTTCAAAGAACTTGAGGACGACAACATCCCATTCTAAAAAAGGAGGGAAAATATAATGGCATTTATTAAGAAAAAAGGCGGCAGGAAGAGAAAGAAAATTTGCTCTTTCTGTGCAAATAAAACGACTAGCATAGATTACAAGGATACAAAGCGTCTCCAAAGATACATCACGGAAAGAGGGAAAATTCTTCCGAGAAGAATTTCCGGAAACTGTGCAAAACATCAAAGAGAGTTGACCAAAGCTATAAAGCGTGCAAGAATCATGGCTTTGCTGCCTTTCACGGTAAACTAGGGTTTTTTAGGGAGAAGTGTTCAGACACTTCTCCTTATTTATTACATTCATTACAACAAGCAGTTTGAATCGAAGCCCGAATAATGTTAAAATTCAACTACACCGTGTAGTATAGTTGTTATAATTAAGGGAGTGAAACGGATTTGAATACAGGAGAACGCACAAAAGCGCTTGTGGAGTCGGCTATGCTTTCAATAATAGCGGTTATCTTTGCAATTGCCGGTTTTTATATACCATTCTTATCATTCTTTATTATTTTCATACCCGTTCCATTCATAATAGTTGCGGTTAGGCATGATCTTAAGCATACAATGCTTGCAGTAACTGCCGCGTCTATTATCATTGGCAGTTTTTCAAGCCCACTGGTTGGAATATACATCGCATTGATTTCAGGGATAAACGCTTCCGTTATGGGTACGATGATAAATCAGGGCAGAGAGGTGCGGTACATTTTGATTGCGGGGTCGGCGGCATCGCTTGTGGCAACACTTTTAACCTTTGCCGTGTCGACATATATAATGGGAGTAAACACGCTGGTTCAATTGGAAGAGGTTTTTACCGGGGTTGTTGAATACCAGAAAGCCTTTCTTGGCGATGGAGGCGGAACGGCTGAAATAATAAGAAACCTTGAGATAATGAAAAGCACCATCTTGACACTTATACCGTCTAGCCTTATTTTTGGCTCGATAGGGTCGGCATGCATAAATTATATTGTGGCAGGAGCCATACTTAGGCGAACCGGTTTCAAATTTCAAACACTTGGAAAATTCGGCAGATTCAGTCTGCCAAAGAATATAATGATGGGGCTTTTAGTTATAATAACGCTTTCCTATGGGGCGTCCCGAATGAATATTGTAAACGGCGAGGCACTTTTCCTCAATGTTTTTTATCTTTTTCAAATAGCATTTCTTTTGCAGGGGCTTGCCGTTATTATGTTTTTTATGGAAAAATTCGGATTGCCAAAGGTTTTCAAGGCAATGGCGTGCATAGCGTTCATGATTTTGCCTACATTTTCAATAATGGCGGTAATATTGGGGCTTGCGGATTCCGTTATTAACATAAGACGATTTGAATTGAAAAAAGACTGACGTGGAGGTGAAAGCATGAATAGAAATAGGTTCTTCAAGGCATTGGTTCCGGATACAAAGATATATTTATGGATAATTGGCATTCTTGCATTGGTTATTTTCGCATACGACAAGGTATACGGCATTTTGGGATTGGTGTTGCTTGTGTACCTGATTTACTATAATTGGACCACGAGCTATAAACGAAAGAAGAAATGGACTCACTACATTGAAAGCCTATCTTCGGAAATTGATTCGGCTTCAAAATACGCCATTCTGAATCTCCCGGTTCCATTGATAATCCTTGAATTTGATGGAATGGTAACTTGGTACAACTCCAAATTTTCGGAAGTCGTAAAAGAAAAGGATTTGCTCGAAAGAAATATTGAGGAAATTATTCCGGGGTTTAAGATTTCGGAAGTGCTTAAGGAAGATACCGACTCTGGACGGGATATTAAATTTACAATAAAAGGAAGATTATACCAGACTCTTTATAATGTTGTAAAAGCTGACAAAGACAGATACATTGTTATTCTTTACTTTATAGATCGGACTGAACTCAGCAAATTGACAACCAAGTACGAGGAGGAGCAAACGGCTCTGGTGCAAATAGAGGTGGATGATTACGATGATGTAATCAGCAGTACCGAAGAGGGCAAGAGGCCTCTTGTCATAGCTGAAATAGATAGACGGCTGAATTTGTGGGCGACTAGGATGAATGGGATAATCAAAAAGCAGCAAACGGACAAATATGTCGTATTTTTCGATTCGCGGTACTTGGAAAACCAGATTGCTAAAAAATTTGATATCCTTGATGAAATTAGGGAGATTGACCAGGGAAACAAAATTCCGGTAACGCTCAGCATAGGCGCCTCGTTCAGAAAAGGGAACTTTGGACAATTGGAAGAGGACTCGGTTGCGGCCCTAGAACTAGCATTGGGAAGGGGTGGAAATCAGGCGGTTGTTAAGAAGGACGCGCTTTTCGATTTCTACGGAGGAAAGACAAAGGCATTAGAAAAAAGGAACAAGGTAAAAGCAAGGGTTGTCTCCCATGCATTGAAACAATTACTCGACCAAAGCTCCAGGGTCATAATAATGGGGCATAAGATACCCGATATGGATAGCTTCGGAGCATCGATAGGGGTATACAGAATGGCTCTCAACAGAGGTAAAGACGCTTTCATAGTAATGAACGGGGAGGAAGGCAACATAGAGGCTATTTATGATAAATTCTGGAACAGCAAGGGATATGCGTTCATAAAGCCCCAAAGGGCACAGGAGATATTCGATGACAAGACTTTGCTGGTTGTAGTGGATACCCACAGACCAAGTTTTGTGCAATGCCCGGAACTGCTGGAATTGACGGACAGAATCGTATTGATAGACCATCATAGAAGAGGAACAGAATTCATTGAAAACACGGTGCTCAGATATCTTGAACCGTATGCGTCGTCAACCAGCGAATTGGTTACGGAAATTCTGCAGTATATAGAAGACCGGATGACGCTTGAGAAAATTGAAGCGGAAGCTCTTATGGCGGGAATTATGGTAGATACAAAGAATTTTTCGTTAAAGACAGGGGTTAGAACCTTTGAAGCGGCATCATTCTTAAGAAGGGCCGGAGCGGATACTACAGATGTGAGACAATTGTTTAAGGATGATTTGGAGCTGTTTGTTTCAAGGGCGGAAATAGTTCGAAAGGCTGAAATTATTCGTGATGGAATTGCAATATCGGTGTGTGCGGAATGCGAAGGCAATATTCAACTGGTTATTGCGCAAGCGGCCGATACCCTTTTAAATATAAAAGGGATAAATACATCTTTTGTAATTGGAGCAAAGAAAGATGGACAGATATTGATTAGCGGCAGATCCTTGGGAGACATTAACGTGCAGGTCATACTTGAAAAATTGGGAGGGGGAGGCCACCTTACCGTTGCCGGAGCCCAACTCGAGGGTATAATGCCGGAAGAGGCCAGAGAAATGCTGCTCGCATCCATTGACGAATATCTTGAGAAGGAGGAAGATTGAAGATGAAGGTAATATTGCTAAAGGATATAAAAGGGACAGGAAATAAAGGGGAAATAATAAATGCAAGCGATGGCCATGCCAGGAACTACCTCTTGCCAAGAGGATTGGCAAAAGAGGCTACCCATGGCAATGTTAACGCACTTAACAAGAAAAAAGCTGCCAAGGTTAGAGGGGAACAGGAGCTGCTTGCCCAAGCGAAGGAAATGGAATTACGCTTATCCAAGCTAGAGATTGATGTAAAAGGCAAGTCTGGAGAAGGCGGCAGACTTTTTGGATCCATAACATCGATGGATATAGCGAAAGCCCTTGAGAAAGACCATAAGATTGTTATTGATAAAAGAAAAATAATGATGGAGGGACACCTAAAGGAAATGGGGTTGCACGAGGTTGAAATCAAGCTTCATCCCGAGGTTACCGCAAAGCTTATGGTGCGGGTAGTGGAGGCTTAAAATTGGGCGTTCAAAAGTTTGAATCGAATGCATTTTTCTAGTTTAAAGGAGGATTCAATGAAGTTTTTGACATATCTAAATGATGGAAAAGGAATTGCCGGTGTGCTGAACAGAGATGAAACGGCGGTTATAAAACTAAAGGACCTGCTTAAAAAAAGCGGTATAGAAATGGAGATGGATATCGCTGGACTTATCGAATACGGAAATGAAGAATTCTTAAAAGCGCTCGAAGAGATAAGAGACCGCTTCGAATATGATGAAATAGGAATTGAAAATCTCAAACTTTGCGCGCCTATTCCTTATCCTATAAGAAATTTGATTTGTCTGGGCACAAATTATGCGGATCATGTTAGGGAAGCGAGAAAGGCCTATCCCGATGCAAACTTCGAAACTCCTAAGGAGCCGATCTATTTTTCAAAAGCCGTATGGCCTGCTACGGGTGACGGGGATATTATTCCTTCGAACGAAGGCCTAGTAACCAAGCTTGACTACGAGGTTGAGTTGGCGATAATAATCGGCAAAGAAGGAAAGGATATTTCGCGAGATAAAGCCGAAGAGTATATATTCGGATATACGGTGGCAAACGATGTCAGTGCAAGAAGGTTGCAAATGGATAAAAGACAGTGGTTCAAAGGAAAGAGCCTAGATGGATTTTCTCCAATGGGCCCGTGGATAGTGACGCGGGACGAAATGCTTTTCCCGATTAAGCTTGATATGAAGGCATGGGTAAATGATGAACTGAGACAGGACTCAAATACAAATCAAATGATTTTCGATATTGCTGATATAATCGAGGACCTTTCAAAGGGAATGACACTGAGAAGGGGCGACATTATTTTGACCGGGACTCCGGCCGGTGTCGGAATGGGTTTTAATCCACCCAAATATCTTAAATCCGGGGATACCGTAAAATGCTGGATAGACAAAATCGGAACAATAGAAAACAAGGTCGAATAGAGGAAATATGCATTTTGGTATAGAAGAAATAGACAAATGAACGAGGCAGGTGAGCTGATGGATTATTTGGGAAGGATTCCTCCACACAATATAGATGCTGAACAATCGGTTTTGGGCGCAATGCTGCTGGACCGCGAGGCAGTTATATCCGTAACGGAAAAACTAAGGGACGAACATTTTTACAAGGAAAACCACAAGGAAATCTTCAGAGCGATGCTTGATTTGTATGGAAGGAATGAACCCGTTGATTTGGTTACCGTTTCCGAAGAACTTAAAAAAGCGGGAATTCTTGAAGAGGCCGGAGGCGTGTCGTATTTGACCGATCTTTCAAACGCAGTTCCAATTACTGCGAATGCAAGGTATTATGCCGATATAATAGAGGAAAAAGCGATACTCAGACAGCTTATAGATGCCGGGAAAGTCATTGTAGACAAGGGGTATGCATCATCAGATGTTAAGATGCTCATGGACGAAGCGGAAAGACGGATTTTTGAAATATCTCAAAAGAAAAGCACGCAGGCCTTTGCCATAGTAAAGGATGTGCTTCAGAATACCCTAGACTACATGGAACTCCTCGCCGGTTCTGAAAGCGGCTATACAGGACTTCCTACGGGTTTTCACGATATTGACAAAATGACTTCTGGTTTGCAGAAATCCGACTTGGTGCTGATTGCTGCAAGGCCTTCAATGGGCAAGACAGCCCTTGGCATAAATATTGCGCAAAGTATTGCAGTTAAAAGCGACAAATCAGTAGCTCTATTCAGTTTGGAGATGTCAAAGGAACAATTGGTTCAAAGGATGCTCAGTTCACAAGCACATGTGGAGATTACGAAAATAAGAACGGGAAAACTGACGGAAGAAGAATGGATAAAAGTGGCTGGTGCGACTGTTCCACTGGGAAAAGCTAAAATCTACATAGACGATACTCCGGGAATCACGGTCATGGAGATAAAGGCTAAAGCAAGAAGACTTAAAATGGAGTCGGGTCTGGATTTGGTTTTGATAGATTATCTGCAGCTGATGTCTTCTGATTCAAGGAGCGAGAGCAGACAGCAGGAGATTTCTGCAATCTCGAGGGGGCTCAAGGGATTGGCTAGGGAACTTGAATGCCCTATAATCGCCCTTTCACAGCTTTCAAGGGCTCCCGAGCAAAGAAGCGACCATAGGCCGATACTTTCCGATCTTAGAGATTCAGGGGCAATAGAGCAAGATGCCGATATTGTTATGTTCCTCTATAGAGACGAATATTATCATGAAGATTCAGACAAGAAGAATATAGGAGAGATTATAATAGCCAAGCAGAGGAACGGGCCTACAGGAACAGTGCATTTGGCATGGCTAGGCAAGTATACTAAATTTGGGAACATACAAAGAACGGTGTGATTTTAGGGGAGTGGCATCATTGAAAAAACATGTTACCATAAAAGAACTCGGGCGCGGTGATGTCGAATTCATGGCAGGATGGGGAACTCATGAAGACCCGCTTTTTCTTCATTACAACTTTCCGAAACTTTCACATAGGGAAAGAGGCCTTTGGCACCACATGAAAACATCCGGCATCCGAAAAAAGTGTTTTGCCGCAATAAATCAGGAAAATGATGTAATAGGATATATTTCGATGAAGCATATCAACTATTTTCGGCGCATAAGCGAATTGGGGATAGTGCTTGATCCGGCAAGGATTGGAGAAGGCTATGGCCCAATTGCATTAGAGAGTTTTATGGAAATGTATTTCGGTAAAATGAAGATGGAGAAGCTTTATCTGAAAGTTGCAAAGTTCAATGAAAGAGCATTCAAGGCCTATTTAAAGAGTGGTTTCAATATCGAAAATGAAGTTGTTGAGGTTTTCGAAGAGCAGGAAATAGAGGAAAAAATGATAAGAGAAATAATGAAGAAAAATCCATATCTATTCTATGAAAACGGGCAAATATTTTGCCAATATTATTCTATGAGTATAAGCAGGGAATCGTGGTTTTCCCCACAAAAAGAATAAAAATGTGGATAACTCTGTGGACAATGTGGACAATCGAACAATTGTTTGCAATAAACCCACGCAAAAACTTGAAAAAAGCTTTTCGTAGGGTATAATTAGCTGACTAGGAGGTGAGAATGTGGCGGAAAAAGTAACAAAGGATATGATAATAACGGAAGTTCTTGATATTGACCAAGCAACGGCAGCGATTTTCATGAAGCATGGAATGCACTGCATAGGATGTCCGGTTTCAAGTAGCGAAAAAATCAGTGAAGCGGCTGTAGTACATGGTATAGACGCAGATAAACTAATAGATGATTTGAATGCTTACTTGGAAAGCAAGTAAGCATAAGCAAGTTTAGCAAGCACTCTGCAAATTATGCAGAGTGCTTTTTGTCGCAATATATATCGAATGTTTTACAGAAATAGATGGAAAATATTCGTATAAAATTGACGCCATGGCAAAATTCTGTTAATATTTAATGGGTTAGGCGTAGAAAATAAATCATCACATATAAGGAAGGTGTAAGCATGTCAACAGTAGTTATCACCGGAGCACAATGGGGAGACGAAGGAAAGGGGAAGGTTATTGACTTCCTGGCAAGCCAATCCGATGTTGTTGTTCGCGGACAGGGCGGGAACAATGCCGGTCATACGGTTGTTGTGGGAGACAAGAGATACGCTCTCAGGCTGATACCGTCCGGTATTTTGAATCCTGAAGCCATCAATATAATAGGAAATGGAGTTGTCCTTGATCCCGAGGGATTTCTAAATGAAGTTGAAAAACTTGAAAAAGAGGGCATATGCACTAAAAATATACGAATAAGCGACCGTACACATCTGATTTTCCCATATCATAAGGGGCTTGATGATTTGGCGGAACGTTCACGTGGGGACAACCGGATAGGCACTACTAAAAACGGAATCGGACCCTGCTACATGGACAAAGTGGAAAGAAGCGGAATAAGAATGTGCGACCTCATGGATGAAGAGGTTTTTAGAGAGAAGCTTTCTCATCAATTGAAGCGCAAGAACAATGTCATACAAAAGATATACGGAGGAGATCCATTCGACGAGGAAGAAATGCTAAAGGCATATTTGGAATATGCGGAAAAGCTTCGTCCATATGTTGAAGATACTACAGTTACGCTTTACGAAGCGGTTAAAGCCGGAAAAAAAGTGCTTTTTGAAGGCGCGCAGGGAACTCTTCTCGACATCGATTTCGGGACATACCCGTTTGTTACAAGCTCGCATCCAATCTCCGGAGGATTTGCCGTGGGTACGGGAATAGGACCCAACTGCATCGAAGAGGTTTTGGGAATCGCGAAAGCCTATACTACAAGGGTTGGAAAAGGACCATTCGTTACTGAACAGGATAACGAAATCGGAAACAGGATACGAAAAGCGGGCAATGAATTCGGAACGGTCACTGGAAGACCTAGGCGTTGCGGATGGTTTGATGCGGTAATGGTAAGGTATTCGTCAAGAATAAACGGTATGACATCCATTGCGCTCATGCTTCTCGATGTGCTTACCGGCGTTGAAGAGATTAAAATTTGCATAGCTTATGATATTAGAGGCAATAGAGTAGAACATTTCCCTGCGAGTCTTAAGGACTTGGCAGATGCCAATCCGGTGTATGAAACCTTCGAGGGCTGGAATGAAGACATTACCGGAATAAAGTCCTTCGAGGATCTACCTGAAAACGCAAAGAAATACATCAACAGGATAGAAGAATTGGTGGATGTTCCAATAAAAATTGTATCAATCGGACCCAAAAGAAGCCAGACTATCGTTCGCGACAAGATTTTTAGATAGAAAAGATAGCGGGCAGCATGCAGCATGCTGCGGGTAGTTGGCAGGAAAAGAGGAAAAAAGAGAAAAATCGCAAAGCAAATCAAAAAACAATACAAGGGCAAAACCAACCTGATATGCATTTCGCATTCGGAACGGCAAGCTCTTGTATTTTTGTTTTTAAGTCTTTGATGTTTGGATTTTCCTGCCAACTGCAAGCTGCAAGCTTCTTTTGCTATCTATGTTCTTTTGATTGCGAAACCAAACGTATGTCCTTGCCGAAAAATTTAAGAGGCGTGTAGTACGCGTTTATCCTTGAAGATATACGGTAGCTGTAGACTTGGGACATCTCAAGGCGCGAAAGATTTGTGGAAACGACAGTTTTTTTCGATGCCAGTAGCCTCGAATTCAGTATGTTGAAGAGTTCGGAATTCGTAAAGGCATTCGTCATTTCGGTTCCCAAGTCGTCAATTATCAATAGGTCTGAATCAAAAAGCAAATTGTATGCCATTTCTACGGCAAAATCCTTTTCCCGGGAAAACTTGTGCTTTTCAAGAATTTCGAGAATCTTGAAGGCTGTCTGATATACGACGATGTATCCCTTGTCTATGAGGGCCTTCGCTATGCAATTGCAGAGAAAGGTTTTTCCTAGTCCCGGCTGACCGTACAGAATTAGATTCTTTTCTTTGGGATCTTTGAAAGTAAAGGTGAATCCTTCACATATGCTCAGGTTCTGGCTTATATTTTGTTTTGGCGTCAATTTTTCATCCCCATAGGGGGCATCTGAAAAAAGATCGAGATTGAAAGTTTTAAAATTTTCCCGCTCTATGACTGATTCGATGTTTGACATGTGGTATGCTTTTGAAATTAATTTCTGCTTAAAACAGCTGCAGCGCGTTCCGGATGAATCGAAACCGGTATCCTTGCAGTTTTCACAATCATATTGAAGATTAAGGTACGAAAGCGGAAAATTATTTTCAGTCAAAAGAAAGGCCTTTTCTCTTCGAATAGAGTCTACATGGTCTTTGAGTTTTTTTATCTCTGATTCAGAATCTGAAGTTCCGGAAAGTGTAATGCGAGCGATTCCCGCGCCGGTTGAAGCCAGCTCGGAATCTATTTTCCGAAGGGTGGGTATTTTTTTGTATACTTCGCCTATTCTTTGATCCAAAGCTTGCTCGTTCCTTCTTCGTATTTCTTCGTATTCTTTCATGATATCCTTGATATAATTGTTTTTCATGGAACCATCCTTATTTTAGGTTGTTTATTTCCTTCAGTATTTTTTCCAATTCGTCTTCCGAATAATCTGGGGCTGTCTGCTTGAAGTTGTGAAACTTGTTATTGCCCCTAGCAGCGGGGATGGAAGGCCTCGCCTTTCTTTTTGCATTGTTTTTTTCTACGGCTTCAGGAGTCTGTATTCCATCCTTTTGCCACGCTGTCAAGATGCTGTGTATATATTTTATGCTTGGCTTTGAAGTGTATATAGTATTTTCACAGGCCTTTAAAATCATGTCTATTGGGAATTTCCATTCAGATATCCATTGGTCCATCAGTTTCTTTTCCGCATTGGAGGGATTTCGTCCCGAAAAGCCCAATGCGTCGAATATGCGCTTGTATTGGAATTGCAGAATAGACTCTTCGTTTCTCCTTGATTCAAGGTCCTTGATAGAAAAGACGCCTTTGTCAAACCAGTTTTTCAAAATGCCGCCAATGTATTTGGATGTATGGATGCCTCTTTTTTCGCTTGCAGTTGAATAGGCCTCTATTACCATTACGGGGTGCATTGAGTAGGCCTCCATGTATTCGGAAATTTCGACGGCCTCATTGACTGAAATGGGACGCCCGATTATGTCCTCTATGGATTCAAACATCTTAGATGTTTCGGAGTCTGAACGTAGAGCTTCAGGGCTCCTACTTGGGGACGCTACAAATGCCTTCGGACGAGGAATGGTGTTTGAACTGAAATTATTGTCGATAAACAGCTGTCTCAAGGAAAAGAATTCTACCGAGAAATCAGTCGCATCCGTTTTGTTTGATGGGATTTTTCTTATTATTCCTTTGCCTTCCCAAAAGGCCCAGGCTCCAAGCACATCCTCGACTGTTAAGTTAAGATGGCGAGAGAGCATTTTGTTGCTGAAGTTCATTCCAAGGTCCTTATCGCAAGCGTACTTGTAACCCATAAGGTAGACCTTTACATATGTGCCGGGCGCTCCCGGCATCAGGTCGTTTATAAAAATATTTTCTATGGAAGTGCTACCGAAATCGACTTCCGTTGTTTTTCTTGTAAAGGTCATGGCAACTCCCCCATTGCAATAATTCGTCTTATATGCTAGTATAACATATCTAAATAAGCCAATCGTATATAGCCAAGATAAAAACAAATTAACGATTGGGAAAAAGGATTGAATTGTTCGGCAAAAAAAGGTTTTAATATAGAAAGTGTCAAACATAGTCGAACATAATGGGAGAGTATTTTCTGTTTTTATAAAAAGATGAAACGACAGGGGTTAAGTATGCAAAAAAGAGAGACCTTTTTAACAGGCTTAATTAAGCTTGAAAAAGCAGCAAAAGTATTTTCCATTGCCTTAGCGGGAGCCTTGGCAATTTCTTTAGTGGTACCCGTGTCGGCATATGCGGACACACAGACAACTGACATCGCAGTGGAAACGATGTATCCTCAGGAAATCAAACGAGATGTAGAAGAACTTTTGAAGGTAAGGCTGCGGTCGTTCGCAATAGAGGTGGACGGAGATATAATAGCCGGACTTGATACGCGCTCTGAAGCCGAGGGAATTTTAGAGAAATTGATAGAGCCTTTCGTTGACAGGGAAGATGGCGTAAAGATACTCGAATTATATTTTAAGGAAAAAGTTGAAGTAGTTGAGGAACCGGTACCGCATGAATTGATTGGAGAAAGTGAAGAAATTCTCGAATACATAAAGCGTGGGACAAAAGAGAAAAAGGTTCATGTAATAGAAAAAGGCGATTATTTCGGAAAGATAGCCGAACTTTATGGAATACATGTTGCAGATTTGGAAGCGGCAAACCCCGATGTTTCTCCGAGGGCGCTCCAGATAGGGCAAAAGTTGAATCTTCTTGTGCCGAAGCCGTTTATAACGGTTATGACGACAGAAAACAAGGTCTACGATGAAGTTATCCCTTGCGATAAGGTTTACGAAGACAATTCGGGAATATATAAGGATGAATACAGAATAAAAAGGTCAGGGCAGGACGGAACACGGACGGTAGAGGCAAAAATAGTCCGGGCAAACGGAATTGAGTATCAGAGAGAAATCTTGAGTGAAGAAATAACAAAGGAACCTGTGACTCAGATAACATACAAAGGGACAAAGGCTCTACCCCCCAAGATTGGCACAGGATCTTTCAAGAAGCCTGCCAATAGAGGTTCTGTAACATCCGAATTCGGATGGCGATGGGGAAGGCGGCACGAAGGGATAGACATAGGAATGTCGACAAGGACATCTGTTCGCGCAGCAGATGGAGGGGTAATAACCTTTGCCGGATACAGAAGCGGTTACGGCTACATTGTCATAATAGACCATGGAGCTAATATGGAAACAAGGTACGCACACCTGAGCAAGCTTTTAGTTGGCGCGGGAGACAGAGTGTATAAGGATGAACAGATTGCCCTAAGCGGCAATACGGGGGTAAGCACAGGACCGCACCTTCACTTCGAAACAAGAAAAAACGGTGTTCCACAGAACCCTAGAAATTATGTTAACTTCTAAAAACAGGTCTTCGGACCTGTTTTTCAATATTGCGAAAAAGGTGGCGGAAATGGAAAAATTGATTATGCTTCTATCGCTTGCTATTCTATTGACCGGATGTTCTTCGGATGCGAGAGAAATACCCTTCAAGGATTCTGCGTTATTGGTGAAAATCGAGAATGAAACAAATCTGTCCACGGTTTCCTTGGAAGAAGGGCGCAAGCTTTGGTATGAATACGAAGCTTTGATTGAAAATAGAAGAATTGTTCTTTCTGCAACCGGCGATATTATGCTTGGAAGAAGAGTTGGAAGGCTTTTGGATGATAATGGAGGGGAAAGCGCATATAGAGGATTTTCAACTGTTTTTAGCAGATCGGATGTGCTTTTCGGAAACCTTGAATGTTCCCTATCTGAAAAGGGACAAAAGCTTTTAGAAAAGGGCATTTGGCTCAGGGCTTCCCCAAATAAGGCGGAACTTTTGAAGGAAGCCGGATTTTCGATTCTCTCTCTTGCAAACAACCACATACTGGATTATGGAAATGAGGCGCTTTCCGACACCATAGCATTTCTTGAAGAAGAGGGCATAGGTCATGTAGGGGCAGGCAAGGATATTGAGGCGGCAAGGAAACCTGAAATTTTTAAAAAGGGAGATACTTCAATAGGCTTTCTGGCTTACAATGAGTTTTCATACTATTTTTGGAGCTACCAGGAAAGACGGAAATTTGTTGCGGAAAAAGATGTTCCGGGAACTGCGCCAATGGATCTTGGTCCCATCATAGATGATATAAAAAAGCTAAAAAGCAGGGTCGATCTTGTTGCAGTTTCACTCCATTGGGGAATAGAGGAATCAAACATGGAAACGGAGGAGCAAAGGCGCGTGGCCCACGCTCTTATAGATGCCGGAGCAGATATTATAATAGGACATCATCCCCATGTTTTGCAGGGCCTTGAAATATACAGGGGCCGGCCGATTCTTTACAGCCTTGGAAACTATATCTTCGATCAGAACAATGAAAACAACAAGCAGGGAATGGTTGCGGAAATTGAAATAGTCCGAGGGAATCTGACATCCTTATCACTGCATCCACTTTATGTGAAGGATAAAAGCGAGCCAATCGTTCCGGAAGGCGAGAAGCTAAGGGAAATTATGGATAAAATATCACTTCTTTCAAAGGATATGGGAACAGTGCTTGAAGAAAAAGAAAAGAGCCTTAGCTATTCCTTTAGCTGTCAACAATAATGTGGACAATGGCCATTCAAAAAGATATCATGAAAACAGAATGAAAAGCAATTAATGGGAGGAAAAATCATGTCTAGAAAAATATTGATAGTGGATGATGAAAAACCGATCTCCGACATAATCAAATACAATTTAGAAAAAGAGGGATTTGAAGCAATGGTTGCCTATGATGGAGAGGAAGCGTTGCGCGTAATTTTTCAGTCAAATCCGGATTTGGTTCTTCTTGATATAATGTTGCCGAAGATGGACGGCTTCCAAGTGTGCAAAAAAATTCGCGAAACCATGAATATACCGATAATAATGATAACCGCCAAGGAAGAGGAAGTGGACAAGGTTCTGGGCTTGGAACTGGGAGCGGACGACTATATAACAAAGCCTTTTGGAATGAGGGAGCTTATAGCCAGAGTAAAGGCGAATCTCAGAAGGGTCAAGATAGACACCACAAATACAGGCAGCCGAATAGTTTCCGGGGATTTGTCCATTGACGTAGACAAATACGAGGTTAAAAAAAGAGAGGAAATCATTGAGTTGACGCTTCGTGAATTCGAACTCCTTAAATTCATGGCTACGCAGGAAAACCAGGTATTCAATAGGGAGCAGCTGCTTAAGGATGTATGGGGCTATGAATACTACGGAGACATCAGGACTGTTGATGTTACGGTAAGAAGGCTTAGGGAAAAGATTGAGGATGATTCATCTAATCCCACGTATGTGCTGACCAAAAGAGGGGTAGGTTATTATTTCAGGAGGAAGTAGATGTTTAAAAGCATAAGATGGCGATTCATAATCATATACTTTCTTTTGGTTTTCATAGCAATGGCCATTGTTGGCGTTTATATAGTGGACCAATTCGAGAAATACCACTTAAGCGCGGTCAGTGACCAGCTCAATAGGATTGCCGAGGATTATATTCTGCCGTCGGTTGCTCCCTATGACGACCTCGACGAGGAGAAGGATAAGATACAAAGCACCATTGACACATGGTCCAAGGGGTTTAGAGAGGAAATTTTCATCATCAATGAGAATTTCCAGATTATAGCCACGAGCAATGCCAATCTTATAGGGAAAAATGCAATAGACATATTGGAGTATACACTTATAATAGATGCCGCGAAGGGCGATGTGAGAGAGCTTGACCTGGAAAGCGATTCGGGGCTACGCACAAAGAATCTCGTATTTCCTATTACCAGAGGGGAAAAAACCATTGGAATTTTATATATCCGAGATAGCCTAAATGATATTTATGAAACACTTGACGAATCCAAGTGGATTCTAACTCAAGCAACGATGCTTGCACTATTCATAACAATAATACTTGGATATTTGCTTGCTAAAAGCGTAACAGAGCCTATTGCAGAGCTTACAAGAAAGGCGTCTAGAATGGCAAACGGCGAATTCGAACAGAAGGTTGATGTCAAGTCTGACGATGAGATTGGCCGACTGGGAGAAATGTTCAATGAGCTTACTGATAAACTAAAGAATACCCTCGGGGAAATTTCTTCGGAAAAGAGCAAGCTTGAAACAATACTTAACAACATGGCAGATGGTTTGCTTGCGGTGGACCTGAAGGGAACCGTAATTCATGCCAATCCAAAAGCCATGGATATCCTGGGAATTAAGCCAAGGGATCTTGAAAAAGGCTACGATGAAATAATTGAGAAGTACGACGAGAATCTTACGATAAAAAGCATAGGCGAAAACAATCCTTCATGGGTTGGAAGCAGGAAATTAAATGTGGGCAACTCAATTTACAGAAGCGACTATGCGCCGTTTACCGATGAGCACAAGGAATACGCAGGATTGGTAATCCTCATGCAAGATGTCACCGAACAGCAAAGATTAGACAACATGCGCAAGGAATTTGTTGCAAATGTTTCACATGAGCTTAAAACTCCGCTTACAAGTATAAAAAGTTATACAGAAACACTGCTAGAGGGAGCCGTTGACGACAAGGTGCTTGCTCTGCAGTTCCTGTCGGTGATAGATAGCGAATCAGATCGCATGACGCGTCTGGTCAGGGACCTTCTCCAATTGTCTAATTTCGATTATGAAAAAGTGGCGTGGAACAAGGGATGCAACGATGTCGTAGACCTTATACGAAAGGCTGTCGTCAAGATGGATGTTACCGCCGGAAGCAAGGACATGAAAATATCCTTTAACACTGATGCAGATTCAATGGAGGGCTTCTTCGACCACGACAAGATTGAACAGGTTTTTCTTAATGTGCTTTCCAATGCAATAAAATACAGCGATGATTCCACTTTTATCGAAATTTCACTTGCCAAGGATGACGATAAGGCCGTTATTTCCGTCAAGGACCAAGGCATTGGGATACCGGAAGAAGACATGGGCAGGATATTTGACAGATTCTATCGTGTAGACAAGGCAAGATCGCGAAGCTTGGGAGGGACCGGGCTCGGTCTGTCCATTTCAAAGAAAATAATTGAGGGACACGGAGGAGAGATAGGAATCAAAAGCCGCACAGGACAGGGAACAGATGTGGTTTTTTCATTCCCACTTGAGAGCAGTCTTTGTGGATATATTTAAGGTATGTGTAATGCCACTGTAACGCTGTTGTAATAATAAGGGAGTATAATGAGATTTGATAGTTAATATGTGTTTTTAGGAGGATTTTATGAAGAAGAGGCTCATTGTTCTCGCAATGATCTTGTCTATGGCAATATCCCAAGGAGGGATTGCATGGGGCACAGGAGAAGGGCTTGAGAACGCGGACCTGCAGGTCAACAGCATTTTTATGGAGAATGAAAAGCCTGCGTTAGTAAATATAATTCGGCCGCGTGGAGAGATTGTTACGGATAAAAATCTGTTCATTTCAGCTCAGATTTTTGACGGAGCAAAAGCAAGGCTTTCTGTCTTTAGGAAGGTTAATCCAATTGATTTTCCAATTAGACTAAATATCATAGAAAGTGGCCCGGTTCCTTACTATTCTGAAGAACTGGTTTACGAGTCGCCTCTGATAGAAAGACGAGAGGAGTCCGTATTCTATTTTGAAGAAACAACTGGAACGACTGTAGAAGCCGCGGCAAAAGTTTCTTCGGATACAGCTATGCAAGGAGAAAATCCCGAGCCTTCAACTGAAGAACTTTTGATGGCAGAGAAACTTGGAGAAATTTTTGGCGAGACATCATCATCTGGTATTCAAACCTTTGACGAAGAGGCTGGAAGGGATGTTCTGTTTTACTATAAAAAACTTGAAAATGTTAAGCCCGGAGCCTATCGCATTCAGTTTGAGGTTTTAGACGAATATGGAGATAACGGGTATTTTGTGGAGAAACGAATTAAAGTCAAGGATTTTTCATTTACCATCAAGGATGCTGATGAAATAAAGAAAGAAGTGCTTGAGATTCTTTCAAAAAGCTTTATCGGCTCAATGAGCAGGTAGCCATGGAGGCCGGATTATGGGCAAAGAAAAAGTAAAAACAATTTTTCTTGCCATGCTCTTTGTCCTCAGCGTGCTTCTTACCCAAAGGCTTTGGATTATTATACCTTCAAGCGAAATATTCGCTAAGGAAATTGACAATGCCGTTGAAGAAGAATTTAATATCTATGCTGAAATTCTAAGCCCCCAAAGTTATGTTTATAATTTTGGGGGCGGTTATCATACAATCCTTTTCACGGATCCGAATGATACATGGAGCGAAGTGGTCAGAATAATCGATGACTTTACTGAAAAGGGTTTCACATATGAAACGCTGAATATTGAGCAATGGCAGGATGCAAATGAATATAAATCAGTCAAGCTGCGGTTCTCGTTTCCGGTTCCGCTTGAGCTTTTTTACTCCGATTTCGGGTCATGGAATATTGGTGAAAATTTAAGCGATATTGACAATCTCATCATGCCCGCAACAGACGGAAGCGTTATATACATTGCCGACAAGTCCAAAGGGATTTATCTGAAGCTAAAGGGAGAGCCCATAGCAGGAGACATAGCTTCAAAAATAGACGAGGTGGAAGCCCTTCCGCATACGGATTATTTCAGAACAGAGGATATTCTTGGCATAGAAACGGATGTTTTGCTACCAATTAATTTTGAAGAAGGGATTTCGACAACTGAAGTCGCGACAGAAATGGATGTGTCAGATAAGGCTCAAATCACAGCCATGGCCGGCCGTATTTTTGGAGAAACCTTTGATTTTGTCAAAAAAATCGAAGAAACTGACGGATCGGTTTTTTACATTTCAAACTATGGAGAAAAGGTTTTGAAAATACAGTCTGATGGCCTCCTAGAGTATACAGAAATGATTGAAAAACAGGGGCAGCCTTTAAATGTTACATTGCTTGAAGCACTCAGCAGATCCGTTGCATTCGTGAAAAACCACGGAGGATGGCCGGCGGGGGCTTATTTGGCTGGGAGCGAAGAAATAGAGAAATCCGGTGTCAAGGGATACCGTTTTTATTTTGGATACAAAATAAATGGCTATCAAGTTTCGTACGGCGAAGGGGCGGGGGCTATATCGATCGATGTTTACGGCAACGATGTCGCATACTACAAGCGCCGCGTATTTCGCGAAAAAATGAACATTCAATTCCAAGGGGAGACATCTTACGACTCTATTCTATTGCCTCAGAAGGCAATAGACAGAAACCTAAGGGAAATTGCCGCAGCATATATAGTCGACAATGATTTGGAGATAGAAAACATATCAATGGATCAATTGCTGTTTGATATACTTAGAGCTATAGACAGCATACAAATACTCTATTACTTGGATGAAGGCGCAGGCATGGAAAGGCTTAATCCGGTTTGGAGAATTGCCATAGAAAAAAGGGTTTACTATTGTAATATTGTTGACGGGGAAATGCTTTATCGCACCCGAAACGAGTAAGGAGAAGGCCCATGGATTGGACCAAGGCTAAGACAATTCTTATAATTGCATTCATAATAACAAATGCATTTCTTTTTTATAATTTGGAAAAGGACGGCCCATCTTCTGACAATCTTTCCGGTTTGGCGGCGGAAAGGATAGAAGAGGTGGAAGAGATACTTGATAAAAGGGGGATTTCTTTGCCTTTGGGCATCCCACGTGAAATGCCGGAGGTAGCTTCCCTTGAGGTTGCCTATTTTCAAATAGACAAATATGCGGAAGCGGAAGCTTTTCTGGTAAATGGCTTTAATCCTGGGGATGACTCATTTTCAAAAGGACCCGAGGCATTGAGAGTTCTCGAAGGAAAGATGCTAGTCTACGAAAATACAGAAGTGTTTCAGGGTGATGAGCCTAGTATTGACGATGCAGTAGATAGTGCAGAGGTATTTTTGGAAGAAAAGGGATTTTCGCTTAAGGATGCGATTTTAGAGAGCGCTATATCTGAAAACGGACTCGTGGAACTAATATATGTACAGATAGTTAAAGATCTTCCTCTTGAAAACGGACGGATGGAGCTTTTGGTTTCAACCCTCGGCGTTGCAAGGATTGAGCGCATATGGATGGAAGTTATTTCTGTGGGAGATTCCGCAAGGAAAGTCATTCCAGCTGCAAAGGCGTTGTTGATGGCGTTAGAGACACTTGAGGAAAGAAGAATTAATGAAATTGAAGGAATGGATTTGATTTATCTATTTGATACAAAGAAAACATCGTTGTCTAAATGGCAGGACATAAAATCGGGAACCGCGCTTCCTGTATGGAGAATAGATTTGCCTGAAGAGGGCGGGTCAATATATGTTGATGCATATGAAGGAATAGTAATCAGCAATTGAATCAGTAGAAAAGAGGAAAAATATGAAGTTTTGTTCCCTTAGCAGCGGAAGTAGCGGCAATAGCCAATTCATTGCATCAAGAGAAACACGCCTTTTGCTTGATGCCGGCGTTACCGGGAAATATATAAAAGAGGCAATGGAATCCATAGGAGAAAAACCGGAAGATTTAGACGGTATTTTAGTGACCCATGAACATAGCGACCATATTAAGGGCGTAGGTGTACTCATGCGACGATACGGTCTGCCGCTCTACGTCCATGAAAACACCTGGCTTGAAATGAAGAGCCAACTGGGAAAGATAAATATGGAGAATATCCATTTTATTGACGGAATAGATAAATTTGAAATTAAAGACCTTTCTATCAAGCCGTTTGCAATTGACCATGATGCCGCCCATCCATTGGGATTTTCATTCGAAAACGAGGGAGTGGCGGTAAGTGTTGCAACGGATTTAGGGCACATGACGGATGAAACAATAGAAATACTGGAAAACAGTGATCTCTTGCTGCTTGAAACCAATCATGATGTGGAAATGCTCAAGGTGGGAAGATATCCATGGTTTCTGAAGCAAAGGATTATGGGGGATTCGGGGCATTTATCGAACGAAGATGCCGGGATGGCGCTTGTTAAAATGGTTGAAAGAGGTGCTCCAGGGTGCGTGCTCTTGGGACACTTAAGCCATGAAAATAATTTTCCGGAGCTTGCAATGGAGACGGTAAGAGGTATTTTAGAGGAAAATGGTTTAAGGGACGGAAGAGACATTGACCTTGATATGACATACAGAAATAGGGTAGGAAGACTTTACAATATACTAAAATAAGGGGGAAAGATTATGTACAGGGAACATGAAGACAGCGAGGAAGTGAAGATTGAAGAATCGGACATTGCAAACGAAGAGCCTTCAAACACCGAAACAATAGAAGAAAAAGAGACTGAGAAACCTAAGGCTTCAAAACCAAATGAAACCATAGTAAAATATAAAATCCCATTCATGAAAATAATTGCGATTTCAGTAATCGCTGCTATGATAGGGGGATTGTTCACCGCATATATTGCGCCGACATACCTTTATGGAAAAATAATTAAGGATCCATACGGCGGCATATACACTCAAGGAGGGCCGGCCTATGAAATAGTAGCTACGACCGAGGGTCTAAATGTAATCTCGGCTGTCGCTAAAAAAGCCATGCCATCTGTTGTGGGGATCACAACGGTATCAATACAGAACGATTTGATATTTGGGGCTAGTAAAGCCGAGGGAGTAGGAACCGGGGTAATAGTTGACAGCAGGGGATATATCCTTACCAATTCACATGTCATAAATGACGGAAATACAGAAGCGGTGACGGTTCTTTTGTCGAGTGGGGAGAGCCTGGATGCGGAGGTTCTCTGGAATGACCCGATACTGGACTTGGCTGTTGTGAAGGTTGAAAAAACAAATCTGCCGGTAGCTGATCTTGGGAATTCGGATGAGTTGATTATTGGGGAAACGGCAATTGCAATAGGAAATCCGTTGGGATTAACCTTCGAACGCTCAGTGACTGCAGGAATTATAAGCGGCCTGAACCGCAGCATTCCAATCAGTTATTCAGAAAGCATAGATAGCCTGATACAGACCGATGCATCTATAAACCCCGGCAATTCAGGTGGTCCGCTTCTTAACGCTAGAGGAGAGGTAATAGGAATCAATACTGCGAAGATACAGAGTGGCGAGGGCTTGGGATTTGCTATTCCAATAAATATTGCCAAACCGATTGTGGATGAGTTCATTGAAAAAGGAGAGTTCACGAAAGCGTATATGGGAATACAGGGTATAGATCTCGAGGAGTTCGAGCAAAGCTCGGGCGAGGAAACAGGGCTGGAAAAGGGTGTATTCGTGTACAAGGTTTACAAGGATTCCCCCGCAGACATGGCCGGCATGCTTGGTGGAGATATAATAACAAGAATCGGTAGCGATGATATAGAAACCATGAGGCAGCTCATAAAGGTTCTTTATGCATATAGGCCGGGAGACACGGAAACGGTCGAGCTTGTCAGGAACGGCCAAGCTTTTTCGTATGACATTACCTTTGTTGCTCGTGATGAAATAGAAGAATAAAAACACTTTTGCCCAATGGGGCTGTGGGGAAAGCCTGAAACTGTGGAAAACTTTCCTTCGGATTTTAAATTATCAACAAGTAAAATAGCCGCATCCTTTAAAGGATGCGGCTATTTTTAAGATATAAATCGTTTCAGTTGTTTATGCAGAATCAAGGCAATCACCATTCCAAGTGAAAATTGAAGAGCATTCCATGGAAGATTGTAAATCGGAGCAATCCAGTTTCCGTAAATAACACCCTCTGTGACATAATAACCTAAAATCATTATGATTCCGCCTGTAAGCATGAAAGCGATTTTAATGCCTAAAGATTTTTCGCTTGCTTTTGAAGCCAACAGAGCCATCATTCCCTTTAGAATAAAGGTGGACGGGATATAAAACAGATATCCCGCGGAGTAATCGGCCAAACCCGAACCGATTCCGGCGGCAAGGAAAGCATACTTGGGGCCGAGTAGAAGGCCGGTCAGGAATACTGCTGCATCTCCCATGTTAAAATATCCAAATCCTAGGGGGATGGTGATGGTGAAGGTAGTTATAAAGACTAGGGCTGTTAAAACCGAGGTGCGTGCGAGCATTTTAGTATCTATTGTTTTCATGTTAAAACTCCTTTTAATATTATTGTAATTAAAATATACTATAAATGTGACCATATAAAAAGGCACAGATACATAATAATGAAAGGGGACAGAACAAACATGATAGTGTCATTCTATCCAAACAGAGGGACAGATATTCCTATATATATGCAGCTTTACGATTATTTTAGAAAAGCAATTAGTTCAGGAGTAATAAAAAAAGACGAAAAGCTTCCATCCATAAGGGAGGCTTCCGAGATAACGGGTCTTAGCAGGACGACTGTCGAGAGCGCATATTTTCAACTTTTGACTGAAGGCTATGTGCTAAGTCGACCCAAAAGCGGATACTATGCGGCGGATTTGATGGAGATAGAGGAGGAACTTCCGTGGGAAATTGAGAAGTTTAAAACAAAAGGCGCGGATGAATTTATTTCCCGGGAAATCTATTTTTACAACGAAGACATAGACAGTGAAAGCTTCGACGTTTCGGCATGGAAGAAAATTTACGGTACGGTTCTCAGGGAGCGTTCCAGCGAAATATACGGAACAGGAACGCATCAGGGGGAGCCGGATCTAAGGCGTGAAATCTCAAGATTCATCAATCTGACAAGAGGAGCGAGGACGAATCCGGAACAGATTGTCGTAGGGGCCGGAGGGCAGTACCTCATAGGAATATTGATTGGGCTCATTCGGCGAAAAAACGGACGAGCGGCCTTCGAAGATCCGGGCTATGAAAAGGCAAAATATATATTCGAGGATTACGGTTTCGAAACCGAGGCTATTCCCGTGCTGGAAAATGGAATAGACCTTGCCGCGCTCGACGATTCGCATGCAGACATAGTGTATGTAAGCCCTTCGCATCAATTCCCGACAGGATTTCTGATGCCGGTCCCCAAAAGGATAGAGCTTCTTGCTTGGGCAAGGGATAGAGAGTCCTTCATAATCGAGGATGACTATGACAGCCTGATTCGCTATGAGAGCAGGCCTGTTCCATGTCTTCAGGGTCTCGATGCACATGACAGGGTAATCTATCTGGGTTCATTCTCAAAAATCCTTCTTCCGTCCGTAAGGATAAGTTATATGGTGCTGCCCCATAGACTTTTGGATGACTACGAAAAAATCAAGACGCGCTATAGCCAATCGGCATCAAAACTCGAGCAAATGACCCTGGCCGGTTTTTTGGAAGAGGGATTGATGGGCAAGCATGTCCGCCGGATAAAACGCAATTACAAACGTAAAAATGCGTTGCTGCAAAGATATATAGAAAAGAACTTTCATGGAAGAATAGAAATCTTGAGCGCCGATTCGGGCCTAAATATGGTCCTGGGGCTAAGAACCGAGAAAAGCGCGGAGGAGATAGCGGGTATTTTCTCTAAAAAGGGCATACTGGTAAAGGTCATAGGCAGAGATGGAAAAGATATGGTCGTTTCCCTTGCGTACAGTGGATTTTCGCCTGAGAGCCTCGAAAAAATGATTGAGACTCCCATGGATATGGGCAAGGACTGGCTCGTTGAATTCCTGTAATTGTAGGGGCAATCTATGTGCTATATTAATTTGAAAAATAATATTGATTAGAAGGGATTGAAACAATGAACATAACAATAATAACCGTAGGTAAGATGAAAGAAAAATTTATGAGAGATGCAGCCGGCGAGTACACCAAGAGGCTGTCGAAATACTGCAAGCTTTCATTCGCCGAGGTGCCGGACAAAAAAGCACCTGAAAATCTTAGCGAAAAGGAAGAAATCCAGGTAAAGGATAAAGAGGGAGAAGAAATCTTTAAAAAAATCAAGGATGCGCAATTCGTCATAGCCTTGGATATTCAGGGAAAGCAGCTTTCATCCGAAGAGTTCTCGAGGAAATTGAATAGCCTCGCCCTTTCGGGAAAAAGCGATTTGGCTTTTGTTATTGGCGGATCTCTTGGACTTTCCGAAGCCGTACTTGACAGGGCCGACTTCAAACTGTCATTCTCTAAGATGACCTTTCCCCACCAACTCATGAAAGTCATTCTTCTAGAGCAAATATATAGGAGCTTCAGAATCAGCAAAAATGAGCCCTACCACAAATAACAACTCTATAGTCCGAGATGTTTAATGATTTGGCTGTGTCCCTATGTGTGAGACTTTAGATATTAGCATTGCCAATTTCACCAATGAAAACACGCCAAATCCATCAACAGAAACTTGCCAAATCCATCAACAAACGATAGAAAATCCAATCATTGGGGACGGAACTTTTTGATTATTATTCTAATTAGTGTCTGCTGATTAACCTTCAAAGCATTGATTTAACTGACTTTTAGGTGAATATTTGATATAATGAATGCAAGGGTATTTCGCAATTAGAAGCATTTTCCTTGCACTTACCTATAATATTTACGGTTCTTTCTCATATTGTGTGG